>JBGPNE010000370.1:0-4202 GCA_041487335.1 Pyrinomonadaceae bacterium | reverse complement strand
GTTGACTGCTGACTGCTGACTGCTTACTGCGGACGGCGGCCCACTGCTGACGGCTGACCGCCGACTGCCGACTGCAGACTGCCGACTGCTTACCGCTCACTGCCCATCGCCGACACCACCACCACGATGCCCATCATCCACCAGAAGACGAGCGCAACTTCGCCATCGCCGAAGTTGTAGTTAATGAGTGAGCTCATGAAGAAGCCGGCGAGGGCGCCGGTTGCGCCCAACAAGACTCCATGCCTATTTGTATCGCCTGAGTCGCGAGTCAGTTTTTCCGCGCGGCTCGTCATCAACCAGAAGGCGAGAACAATCCATAGCCAGAATATGAGTGCGGGCAAGCCTCGGTCGAAGGCGATCTGCAAGGGCGTCGAATGAAGGTGAATCATCTCGCTTCCAGGAAAGCCCCATTCCGTCCAGTGCCGCTTCACCGCATCCATGCCGTGACCAAAAACCGGATGAAGCGGAATTCGTGAAAGGCCAACTTGCGCGACGCGCAGCCGCAGAGATGAGCTTGGGTCTTCAAGCGTTAGCGCATTCGTCGCTCTTGTTCGCCAGACAACTAGTGCTCCGAAACCGAGGACCAGCGCTACTGCCGCTAAGATAAATATCCTCGTCGCACTTCTGGCAGCGCGAATAACAACGACAGCGGCGCCAACCGCAAGAGCGACCAGAGCAGTTCTCATTGCTGTGAGACCGACTCCAACTGCAAGCAAGAAAGCAGCGGCAGCGGCGAGCTTGAATTTCCGATTTGCTCCGTGATTCTGCAAATTGGCAAGGGCCAAACCCAAAGAAAGCTGCACCAGGATCTGCAGGATTTCGGAGAAAGTCTCGTAATGTCGCGTCCAACCTGAGGCTCGAAAGCGGTGGCTTCTTTGTGATCCCGTGATACCCGAAGGCGAAGGCAACGATTTCAATTGAGGTGTAACCAGGAAGCCGGGCCGCTCAGCGTGTTCGCCTTGGGTGATCACACTTACAGACAATCGAGTGCCAACGTCCGCATTCTTGATTGAGTCGTCAATCTCTTCCTTGGAGTAGACGCGATGTCCGCCCACGCGCCAGATTACGTCGCCTGCCTGCACTTCCGCTTCCCGAAATGAACTCTCATTGGAAATCGATTCCACTAGCACGCCGCGACCGCGCACGAGATCGTAAACGCTGTAGATGGTTCCCGCCACACCGGAACAAATCATCACACAAACCAAAAGGACTGCCGCTCGTCTGGTGAGGATTGCCTGAGTCAGATAGAAGAGGAAGAGAACCCAGACTGACTGAAGCTTCGCGATGCTGATGCGCGGCTCTGCCGATAGAAAAGCCGAGGCCACAGTCCAAAGAAAAAAGAGCCGGATGGGAAGGTCAAGCCTGGTGTGGCGCAAGCAGCTCTTGCGGGTGGTTGTGGCTCGAACAAGCCAGCCGATGGCTACGATTGCCAGTGAGATTTCGGCTGCGGCGATTGAATGAGGCGCAAAAGCGGCATAAAGAATGAAGCCTGCCGCCGCCGTGTGCTGGCCGATGAGAGCCAACCATGGTCGGCTTTCATCGCCGAGTGGATTGGACCCGGATTGGTTCGTTGGTAGGGTCAAGGTCGATTCAAATAGTGCGAAACGTTCCCTTCCGGAGTCTCGAATCTCGCTCCAAACCTGCTCCAACTGTGCGCAAAATCTACAAAGATAAAGCCGTTTGACACCCTCATTTACCGCATGTTAGCGTATCTTCTGACTGTTTCACCGAATGAGATGGTCGAAGAGTTGACAAGGCGATAATCAGGGTCCGCTTGTCCCCTTTATCCGCCGCCCGCTTGACCCCGCAGCCACATTTGGCGATACATAATACCCCTGATGGCTTTCGAAAAAGCTAAGGTCCTAAAAGCTGCCGAGAAACTCCTTTCCCAGGGAAAGATCAGCGCAGCTATTAAAGAGTACCGTCAGATCGTCCAACATGATAACGATGACTTCACCGCTCTCAACATGCTGGGAGATCTGTGCGCGCGCGCTGGAGAAAAGGAAGAAGCAATCTCCTCCTTCTTGCGCATAGCCGAACATTATCGCGAACAGGAATTTACTCTTAAAGCCATCGCGATGTACAAAAAGATCGAGAGGCTCAAGCCGCACGATCCTGAGATTGCTAATAAACTCGCGAAGCTCTACGCCGCCCAGGGATTAGTTGTCGATGCGCGTGCGCAGTATCTCATAGTTGCTGACGCTTACACGCGAGCTGGCGAGACGAAGCAAACCCTTAAAGTGCTTCACAAGATCGCTGACCTCGACCGTAACAATACCGACATCAGACTGAAACTCGCCGCCGGATATCTACAGGAAGGTCTGGGCTCTGAAGCGGCGAAAGCCTTTATCGAAGCGGCAAGTCGTTTGTTTGATATTGGCGCTTTTGAGAAGTCGCTCGAGTCATACACTAAGGCACTCGAACTGGGGCCGCACGATGAGACTGCGCTCAAGGGCGTGGTTTCGGCTCACGTTGCCCTGGGTAACGCTGATGAAGCGGCTGAAATTCTGGAGCGAGCAGTTAAAAACGATCCTGGTGACCCAGAGCTCGTCTCAATGCTCGCTCAAACTTACGTTGAAGCTGAAGACCCGAAGGGTGCAGAGCGTGCGACATCAATGTTAATGGCGCATGACGCGTCTAACTACACTCGCTTCATTGAAGTCACTCAGCTCTATTTGAAAATAGGTGACCTAAACGAAGCAGCCCGAATTCTCGCAAGCATCACAGAGCAGATGTTGGCGGGACGCGAAGAGAACGATCTACTGGAACTAGTTAATGAAGTACTGGCGCGCGATCCTGAGCACGTTCAGGGTCTGCGGCTGCTTGTCAGAATCCACTGGTGGCAGCGCGACATGGACAAGCTGCGCGCAGCGCTCGAACGGCTTACAGAAGCCGCAGAGGCTGCGGGCCTGGATGACGAAGAACGTTACGCTCTCACTCAACTAATCCGTCTGGCTCCTGACGAGCCACGTTACTTAGCGCGACTAACCGCATTGGGCGGTGGACAGGAGGAGAGGGCTGACGAACCCTTAATCTCGCCAGAACCCCCCCTCGCTGAAGTCCCGTCGTTTGAAAACTTCGCCTCAGCGGGTGACGAACAGGCGGGGATGGCGGCGGCTGGCGCTGATGGAAGTGGTCAGGCGAGCGAGTTTGAATGGAACTCGGTTGCAGAACTAACAACGCCAGATGCGAACGCTTCTTTCGCAGACCTAAATGAAATCCTGGAGGAATCAGATGCGGGTTTCTCCTCAGATGTGAGTACTCGTCAGCCCGGTCTTGAGGAATTTGAATTCGGTGGTGCAGATGTCAACCCCACAGCAACTGCAAAAATCGAACTTCCCCAACCGGATGTGGATCAGTCAAGACGCGAATCCATTATGCGCCAGGAACTCGAGAGCATTGACTTCTATATCACGCAGGGTTACGTCGACATCGCTCTCGAAACCCTGGAGATGCTCGAGCGAGAGTTTGGTTCGCATCCGGAAATCGATTCCCGTCGGCAAAAGCTACAAAACGCGGCGCAAGTAACGGGTGAAAACACGGATGTTTTCGACTTCGGCGGCGCGCAGCAGTTGGGCGCCGCGCGAGAACCGCAGTCCGAACAAATCGCGGCAGCGGATGCGGATATGAGCTTCGCCACGATTGAAGAGCAGCCGACTTCATCAAGCTCTGCCAATACTAGTCCTTCACCGGCGCACGGCGGAGTTGATTCCGGTCTTGCCGAGATCTTTGAAGAGTTTCGCATCGCTGCCGAAGAAGAACAGACGCCTTCGCAGGAAGACTACGAGACCCACTACAACATGGGTATTGCCTACAAAGAGATGGATCTTCTCGACGATGCAATCAAGGAGTTTCAGACAGCCGCTGGTCTGCTCAGGCGCGGTGATGGGACGTCGCGATACCTCCAATGCTGCAACATGTTGGGCCATTGTTTTCTTCAGAAAGGCATGGCGCGCGCGGCGGTAATCTGGTTCAAGAAAGGGCTGGACTCGCCTGGTCATAGCGAGGACGAGTACCTGGCCCTGCGTTATGAACTCGGTTCTGCTTACGAACAGATGGGTGACCGTAATCGAGCACTTAATATGTTCACGGAAGTGTACGGGATAAACGTTTCCTATCGTGACGTTGCAGAGAAATTGAGAAGTCTTCAGGAGCAAAAGGGCGGTAGCAAGGGGAACCGGGAATCGTAAATCGTTAGATAC
>JBGPNE010000369.1:0-4205 GCA_041487335.1 Pyrinomonadaceae bacterium | reverse complement strand
GACTGCGCAACTTGCGCCTGCGACTGTTCCACCTGCGCCTGCGATTGCGCGATTCCGGCGCCGGCCGCCGACTGTTCGCTGAAGACCGCCTGGTTCAGTTGGGCCGCAGCCTGGTTATATCGGGCTTCAGCGGCTTTGTAACTCGTGTTCGCCGTATCGTAGTCCCGCTGAGCGATCACACCACTCTTAAGTAGTGATTCCTGCTGCTTGAGAAGGCTGAGGGCGTCGTCTTGCTGCGCTTTCAACACAGCGAGGTTGGCTTGAGAGCTGGAAACACCGGCCTGGTTATTCTGCACTGTTGATTTGGCGGCGAGCGCTTTTGCCTGGGCGTCGCTTACACCGGCGCGAGCATTCACGACGGCGGCCCCCGCCTGCTGGAGACTAGCGTGCGCCTGCTCCAGATTCGCTCGCGACTGCTCGACCTGCGCCTGCAAAACTGACGGATCAAGTTGCGCGACTACCTGACCCTTTTTGACTACAGAGTTGAAATCGGCATAAAGAGCAGAAATTGTTCCTGACGCCTGGCTGCCCACTTGCACGGTGGTTACGGCCTGAAGTGCACCCGTCGCCGTGACCGTGTTGCGCAGATTTCCTCGTTCTACTCTTGCGGTCATGTACTCGGTGGCACTTGCCCGGTTACCCCAGAAGTAAAACCCGGCCAGACCGATCGTTGCTACGGCCAGAGCTGCCGCCAGAAGCTGTTTACTTCTGCTGGTAAGACTGAGTTTTTCCCAGTTCAGTCTTGTCCAGTTCATGGTTCTTCCTGTACTTATGCCACTCCCAAGCGGGGTTTCTCTAAATGTTTTGGCTAACATATGGCTACCTTAACGTGTTCTTATTTCATCGATGTTTCAAATTGCCCACAATGCCTGCAATTTGATAGACACAGCCAAGGATGGCTCGGTTACATCTGGGCACTTAAAAACACAAATTCGACAAGCCAAATGAACTCCGAAAATCAGCCTATGTAAGCCTGCGTGAGGGGTTACCGATATGAATGTGAGGGCCAGTCGCGACGCCAGGAGCAGCGGCAAGAAAGGCCAGATATGGGATGCCCTGGCTTTGCAGATAATTGCTCAGGTCAGCGCACTGTCCAATTAGTTATGCCGCTCTTTCGAAGTGTGCCGATTCACTTGCTCTGGTTTCATTTGTTGCGCAGCCTTTGCGCTGTAACCTTGCGTTGGTGTGTGGTGTCTTAAGTGACAGGAGGCCAATTACGGCCTTCCACACACAAGAATCGAGTTAACCAGGAGTAAGGAAGAAAAATGAAGAAACTTGGAAAGATCAAGACACTGACAATCGCCTCCCTGTCGGCCCTCGCGTTAGCTGGTACCATCGCATTGGCTCAAACCGCCGGTACGAATCAAGACAACAAGCAGCTAAAACGCGGGGAACGCCACGGACACGGCGAAGGTTGGGGCGGTCAGGGGGGTCGAATGCATGGCATGATGCTGAGGGGGATCAACCTGACAGACGACCAGAAAGCCAAGATGAAACAGATCAGCCAGAGCTTCCATGAACGCACTCAGTCGTTGCACCAGCAACTACAGGCGAAGCGACAGGAGTTGCATCAGGCGAGCGAGGGCGGTACGTTCAACGAGGCGTTGGCGACAGAAAAGCTAACGGAAGCCGCTAGCCTGGAAGCGAAACTGATGGGCGAGCACTTTAAGATGCGGCAGGAGATGCTCTCCGTTTTGACGCCAGAACAGAAGACCCAGCTTGAACAGAAGCGCGCGGAGTTTAAGGCCAAATGGGCCGAACGCCGCGGACGTCAAGTTCAGTAAACCCTATCACGCGGGATGGCGGACTCAAGACCGGCCTGAGTCCGCTGCCCTTAAACTTCGATCAGGAGCACTGCCTGACGAACAGTCACGAACAGACTTCGGACCTGGAGTTAGCGCGTCTCGCGGGTGAAGGCGATGAACCTGCCTTTGCTGAGATCATGCGCCGCTACAGCCCCCGCGTTTTTCGCTTCGCCAGTCGTTTCTTTCGCCAGCGCAGTCTCGTGGAAGAAGCGGCGCAGGAGGTCTTCTTAAAGGCATTCACTGAGCTCGGCCGCTTCGAGGGTCGCGGTTCCCTGGAGGGATGGCTCACACGCATCACCACGAACACTTGCCTGAACATGATTCGCAGCTCGAAACGGCGGCCCGAGTTGACAGTCTCTGACCTGACAGAAGATGAGAGCACCTGGCTGGACCGCAAACTTGCAGATGCAGCCACCGAACGTCATCAATCGAGCGAGCGAAGCTTAGTGGCCGCCGATCTGGCTGGACGCGTACTTCAAAACTTGTCTCCCGACGACCAACTCGTGTTGACGTTGATTGATGGCGAGGATGCGTCGGTTAAAGAAGTCGTGGAGCTGACAGGCTGGTCTGAATCGAAAGTTAAGGTACAGGCCTTTCGCGCACGCCGCCGGATGCGTGAGGCGGTTGAAAAATTGCTGTCAGTTAAACGAAAGAGCCCTGACAAGAATTTAGAAAGTGCAGGAGAAAGATGAAAACGCCACACATTATCAGCATTCTTGAGCACACGCCCTTCGCGAGTCTAAGCGAAAGCGATCTGATACTCATTCGCGCTCACGCAAACCTCTGCCCAGACTGTCAACAGGCTTATAAAGCCGCGCAAATCTCCGCGCTTCTGCTCAAGGAGCGCGCCGCCGAGACGTTTGAACCGTCTCCATTCTTTCAAACGAGAGTCCTGGCGGTGCTGCGGGAGCGGCAAACAGCAAATGAGCCACGGGCTCTCCGGCGGATGTGGCGCGTTGCTGGCGCACTGGTCTCCTCGATGGCGGTAACGGTCGCTACATTGGCGGTGCTAAGTCTTGTGGCTCCCAGCACTCAGTCCACTTTGGGACCGCAAAACGTAGCTTCTGTCTCTAATGCGTATTCGACGGAAGAGGTAATTCTCGATCAACGCGATCTGCCGGACGATCAGATATCCGAGGACCAGGTGTTCACGACGCTCTATGGAACGGAAGAGGATACGGTGAAGTAGCTATGGACAAGATCAGCAAAAGCAGATGGCAGATTCGCACCGCCACATTGGTCATTTTCCTTTTTGGTTTCGCGGCGGGGGTTCTTGCGTTGAATGCCTACCACAGATGGACCGGGGCCCGTATGCAGGACCCTCGCCAGGGATTCGAACGGATGCTTGACCGCCTGCAACTCAGCGGGGAGCAGAAAACGCAGGTGCAGCAGATATTCAGCGAGACGCGCGAGCAATTGCAAGCGCTCAGGAAAGAATCCGACCCTCGGGTTAGCGAGATTCGCCGGCAGACTGACGAACGTCTGCAGAAAGTGCTCACGCCCGAACAGTGGAAACAGTTTCAGCAGATGAGGGATGAGATGCGCAGTCGCGGTCGGCGTGGAAGAGATTACGGCGGCAATAATCCGTAGCCGCCTGAAGGCGGGCTTGTTTACCATGTTCGTTATTCTTCCGCATGGCTAATTCCGTTTTGTCCTTCTCCGTGTTCTCTGTAATACAAGTTCGCAACTTTTTGTTTTTTGAGCAAGATGTTACCCACTATAACGATCCACGAACCCACACGAAATTAGCAGCAAATTCTTTCGCGTAATTTCGTGTGAATTCGTGGATCGGCTTTTCTTTTCATGGTTTGCGGCCATATGCCGCGCCGTGCCTCCGTGGTTGATGTTTTTTCCGCTGCCCTATTCCGCGCTTGCTGGATTGATTGCTTCGGCCGCCTGGAAGCCAATTACACTATGCGTGCCATCGCAGAATGGTTTGTTGGATGAAGCGCCGCACCGACAAAGCGCGATTCGTGACTTGTCAACCGTGATCTTGTTTCCCTCTGTGTCGAAAAGATCTACTGCCCCTTCGATGATGTATGGTCCGTTCTTCGACGGACGAATAGTGACGTCTGCCATTCTTCCCCTCCCGATCTTTCTGCTGGTCTAACTGTGAAATGCATTCTAACATGGGTTCAAAGTTCAACCTGTTTTAGAGTTCAACCTTCAGGTTGCATCTGTTGATCAGCAACAAGCTAAAGCTTGAACTCTTAACTGTTCACACATGTCCTTATTCCATTCTGCGTTGATGTTCACCGCCGCATTCGCTGCCGGTGTGATGAATTCGATTGCCGGCGGCGGCACTCTGATTACGTTTCCCGTTCTTATCTGGCTCGGCCTCGATGCCAAAATCGCAAACGCCACCAGCACTGTAGCTCTCTGGCCCGGACTGTTTGGCGG
>JBGPNE010000368.1:0-4211 GCA_041487335.1 Pyrinomonadaceae bacterium | reverse complement strand
CGGAATAATGGTCGCAAGGCAGCAGATAAAAAGATTGCCCGCTACTATTCACGCTTCAAAGAATGGCGCGGTCTGGCAGTGTGGTGTGATATGACCCGCGACTGGCTGGACGGACAGGATCCGCCTCAAAGTGACTCCCGGTAGATCTATTACTAAAGTGCGTCCCGGGACCTCTGGAGTCTCGGGACGCATTGTTTTGTTCAACTGGGTAAGATTACAGCCTAAGCCAGGATGCGGGTATACTTTGCAGCTCAAGGAGGCAGCAATGAGGTGTAGACAATTCGGGCGAGCAGGCTGGGAAGTAAGTGAGGTTGGTTGCGGCATGTGGGGCATGGGTAGCTGGTCAAACTCAGACGATCAGCAGTCGCTTCATTCCTTGCAGGTCGCTGTGGACCTGGGCTGCAACTTTTTCGACACCGCATACGCATACGGTCAAGGTCGAAGCGAGAGTTTGCTCGGCCAGATCGTTCGGGCCAATCGCGACAAACGAGTTTACACCGCAACCAAAATACCACCGAAGAATCAGCAGTGGCCCGCGCGGCCGGAATTCACTCTGAAAGAGTCTTACCCGTCAGACCACATTGAAGAATTTACACACCGAAGTCTCGAAAGCGCCCGTCTCGAGAGTTTCGACCTAATGCAGTTTCACACCTGGGAAGACAATTGGATCAATGACGATCGTTGGGCCTATGAGCTGGATGATCTCCGCAGCCAGGGTTTGATCAAAGCGATTGGGATTAGCATCAATCGCTGGGAGCCGTGGAATGGATTACGAGCGGTCAGAAGTGGTCTCCTCGATTCTGTGCAGGTGATCTACAACATCTTCGATCAGAATCCCGAAGATGATCTGTTTCCGGCATGCAGGGAAATGAAGGTTGCGGTAATCGCGCGAGTGCCGTTTGATGAAGGAACATTGACCGGCACGTTGACTAAGGAGAGCAAGTGGCCAGAAGGCGACTGGCGCAATACCTACTTTGTTCCTGAGAACCTGATTCCCAGTGTGGAGCGAGCCGATGCTTTGAAAAAGCTGCTGCGTGAGTGGAATGCCTCGCACTCATCCGAAATTACGATGCCGGAGATGGCCCTGCGATTCATCCTGAGCAATAACGACGTCAGCACGATAATTCCTGGCATGCGTAAACCGTCTCACGTTGAGTCGAATATCGCCGCCAGTGAAGCGGGTCCGCTGCCTGAGGAGCTATACGGAGAACTAAAAAAGCATCGCTGGGCGAGAAAACCGACGCCGTGGTCGCAGTGACGTGAAAGATAGACTTTCGTTAGAAGTAATGTAAACTCCTCTTTGCCAGAATCAACTCTCCCTCTGACAAGCCTTCCCTCGGTCGGGCTTTTGCCCGGCTTCTACCAGGCTTCGCGCTTCATTCATTCAACGCTAATATCCAACACGCGCACCAGAAACGCCCAGCGGTCGGCAAGCTCATCGATAATTTTCGAAGTTGGTTTGCCGGCGCCGTGGCCTGCTTTGGTTTCAATGCGAATCAAGATCGGTGCTGGACCTGCCTGGGCCTCCTGCAGTGTCGCCGCAAACTTAAAGCTGTGACCGGGCCAGACACGGTCATCGTGATCAGCCGTCGTCACTAGCGTCGGTGGGTAAACAGTTCCGGCCTTGATATTGTGAAGAGGCGAATAAGCACGTAGGGCTTTAAACTCGTCCGGATTGTCTGAGGAACCATAGTCCGAAACCCACGCCCACCCGATCGTGAACTTCTGAAACCGCAGCATGTCCATGACGCCCACGTCTGGCAAAGCTGCGCCGAAGCGATCCGGCCGCTGCGTCAAGGCTGCGCCGACAAGAAGTCCACCATTGCTGCCGCCGCCAATGGACAGTTTTGGAGTCGAAGTGTATTTGCTTGCGATCAGCCACTCTGCAGCCGCAATGAAATCGTCAAAGACGTTCTGCTTCTTCAATTTCATTCCAGCCTGGTGCCAGTCTTCGCCGTATTCCCCACCGCCACGCAGGTTCGGCTGCGCATACACGCCACCCATCTCCATCCACACTAGATTGCCGACAGAGAACGCTGGCGTGAGGGAGATATCGAAACCACCGTAACCATAAAGATACGTTGGATTATTGCCATCAAGCTTCAGGTCTTTCTTGTGAGTAATGAACATTGGCACCTTTGTGCCATCCTTGCCAGCGTAGAAGACCTGTTTTGTTTCGTAATCGTTCGGATTGAAATCAACTTTCGGTTGGCGAAAGATTGTGCTCTTGCCAGTCACCATGTCGTAACGGTAGATGGTTGTTGGCGTGGTGAAACTGGTGAAGGCATAGAAGGTCTCTTTTTCAGTAGCTTTGCCGCCAAAACCGCTTGCCGTGCCCAGAGTAGGAAACGCAACCTCGCGTACCAGGTTTCCTTTGGTGTCATAGACCTTCACCTGCGTATGAGCGTCTTTCAGGTAGTCGGCTACGAACATATGGTTAACAAAGGTGACGCCTTGCAGTGTCTCGGCTGCTTCCGGCACAATCGTTTTCCAGTCCTTTCGTTCAGGAAGTCTAATGTCGATCGCTATGATCTTACCTCGAGTCGCCCCAAGATCCGTCTGAAACCAGAAGAGTGGTCCATCATTGCCAATAAAGTTGTAAGCGGCATCAAAGTCATCAAGCAGTTTAACGACCTGCGCATCCCTTGCCCGTAGGTCCTTGTAAGAGACGCGGCTCTTAACGTCTGTGCCCTCGCTGATGGTAATGAGCAGGTAATGACCATCCTCAGTGACATTTCCGCCAAACAACCACTCCTTTTGATCGGGGCGCTCGTAGATGAGCATGTCCTGCGACTGGGGCGTCCCGAGTCGGTGGTAATAGAGTTTTTGAAAGTAGTTTGTTCCTTTCAGCGTGTCGCCCGTGGGCTCGTCGTATCGGCTATAGAAAAAGCCTTTGTTGTCAGGTGTCCAGGATGCGCCAGAGAATTTCACCCACTTAATGCCGTCGGATAGATCTTTGCCGGTATTGACATCGCGCACTTTCCACTCCTGCCAGTCGGAGCCCGAGGCAGATAGACTGTAGGCCATCAGCTTACCATCGTGGCTGACGGACATTCCTGAAAGCGCCACAGTGCCATCTGCTGAAAGTGTGTTTGGATCGAGCAGTAATCTTGGTTGGCCATCGAGAGCGGTCACAGTGTAAATAACGCTTTGGTTCTGAAGACCACTGTTTCGCGAGTAGAAATAGTTTTTGCCTTCTTTGGAAGGGACACCAAACTTCTCGTAGTTCCAGAGTTTCGTCAGGCGGTCTTTAATCCTGGGACGCGCGGGAATTTCGCTGAGGTAGCCAAAGGTCAACTTGTTCTCGGCTTCGACCCACCTCTTTGTCTCATCGGAATCGAGATCCTCCAACCACCGGTAGGGATCGGCCACTCTCACACCGTGGTAGTCGTCAACCCGATCACTTTTTCTGGCTGGTGGATAAGTAATCGGCTTAATCATTTTTTGAGCGCCACTCGGAGTAGAATTCCGTGCGAGAACAACTGGCAGGCATTGGAAAACGAAAATGGATGTTGCAACGAGCGACACAATTGTGGCGGATCGAGAACTTCTGAATAACGGCATTCCAAACTCCTTTTCATTTGCGGGGAGAGCGGGGCTATGTGTGTCTATGGTGAACGAAAAAAAGTATACAGGGTGGGCCGGAGCTTCACCAAGTTTATGACATGCGTTGAGTTGCATCGAACATAAGGTGTATTGTGAGCACGGCTTTCCACTACCTGATAGGAGCATTTGTCATGAGCGAAAGACTCGGATCCGGGCTCGGCGCCGGAGCGGCCCTGGCCCTTGGGCTGGTGCTTGCTTCGATGATTGGCGGATGGGCCTTCGTAAAAGGGAAACGAGGCGATCAAACTATCGTGGTAACGGGATCGGCACGCAAGCGCATTCGATCGGATCTGGTTATTTGGCGCGCCAGCGTGACCTATCAGGCTGCTGCTCTGGCGGATGCATACCGCGCTCTTTCCGAGAGCGTTCCTCGTGTAAGGTCTTACTTGGTGGGCAAAGGAATTCCCGAAAATCAAATTACCATCTCTTCAATCTCCTCGCAGACTTTGCATGCAAAGAGCAGTGGAGGCGAAGACACAGGACAGATCACGGGCTATTCACTTCGCCAGGAGTTAGAAGTTCGCTCGACTGACGTCGATAGGATTGCCAAGATTGCCCGCGAGGCAACGGAGCTAATCAATCAGGGCATTTTGATCGAATCGGCG
>JBGPNE010000367.1:0-4211 GCA_041487335.1 Pyrinomonadaceae bacterium | reverse complement strand
CATTTGTCATTTTCCATTTCACAGTTGTCATTTCCGATTAGCCCTGCGCTGAAGCCAATGACAAATGGCAAATGGCAAATGGAAAATGAAAGATAGAAAGCCGTAAAGGAGCGTTGGCTACGGCGTACTGCTAACTGCTCACTGCTCACTGCCTTCTAATCGACCTGGTAAGTCGCCACGCTCGTTGGCGTCTCAAAGCACCGCACTTTATAAACCTGTACCCGCTGGTCGCCAACCTTCGAAGCCACGCGCTCCAGGACATACTGCGCGAGGTTTTCCGCCGACGGTTGCAGCAGGTCAAATGGCGCCAGCTCGTTGATGTTCCGGTGATCGAGATACTGAACTACCTCGTCTGCCGCAGCCTTTAATTCAACAAAGTCAACCAGCAGTCCAATATTGTCCAACTCGCGGCCGCGGGCATAGATTTCTATCTTATAGTTGTGACCGTGAAGGTTCTCACACTTCCCTTTGTAGCCACGCAGTTGGTGCGCGCTCGAGAAGTTGCGTTCGATCATTACCTCAAATAGTCCAGGCATAGCTTAAAGTCTAAAGTTCAATTATCAGACCGTCGTCGATTGGGCGACCTCGCTTGCCGCAAAAACGGAGGTTAGTTCACTGATCTTCGATGTCACCCGGCACTGTGGCAGGCTCTGCAAAAACAGTCGGCCATAACCCTTCGTTCGCAAACGCGGGTCGAGTACCGCGAGCACGCCGCGGTCGGTCGTGCTGCGTATCAGACGCCCGAGTCCCTGCTTCAAACTAATAATCGCCTGTGGCACGCTGTATTCGTGAAAACTCGATCCGCCCTGTTCCTCGATGTAGCGTTGGCGCGCGGCGACTATCGGATCAGTCGGTACGGCGAATGGCAGTTTGTCGATGATCACACAGGACAACTGCTCTCCCCGCACGTCAACGCCCTGCCAGAAGCTCGACGTGGCAAACAGCACCGCATTCGGTGTTTCCCGAAATCTCTCGAGCAGCCGGCCTTTCGACGCGCTTCCTTGCAAAAAACACGGGTAGTCGAGCTCCGGCGTCACCAGATCGTAAAGCGACTGCATTCCCGCAAAACTTGTCGAAAGCACAAACGCGCGGCCCTCTGTCGCAGTCACAACTTTCACGACCTCGGCTGCGGCCGCTTCGGGCCACTCGCGGGAACGCGGGTCCGGCATTTGCGGTGGCAAATAAAGCAGCGCCTGGCTCTGGTAGTCAAAGGTTGATTCAGCTATCAAACCCTCCGCCTGATCCAGGCCAAGCCGCTCACGAATAAAGGCAAAGCTGCCCGCGCTTGAGAGCGTCGCGGAAGTCAACACTACCGTTCCAACTTCTCCGAAGAGTTTGTCTTCCAGCAATCCGGAAACATCAATGGGCGAGGCGCGAAGAAACAGGCCTCGGCCTCTGCGCTCAAGCCAATAAACAAACTTCTTCTCTGCGCCCGTGATAATGAACTGAAGGTCAAAACGAATCTGCCTGATGCGCCGTACAAGATTCTCAATCTCAGGCGGCTTATCTTTAAGGGCATCAAGTGTAGTTTCCAGTCGCGCCATTGCTCCATTAACTGCGACGTACAGATCGCCCAGAGCAGTCGCTTGCATTTCGCCATCTTTGCTTCTCGTCGCAAACGTACCGGGAATGATGGGGTAACGCCCTTCCTCTCCGCGACCTTCGCGAAAGCCCATCCAGAAGTTGTCGGCAAACCGTAAAAGGCGCGCGGAAGTCTTCGTCACTTCGCGATCGACTTCCGCATTTTCGATCGCGACTGCACCCACATCGCGCATCAGATCTTCAACCTGATAATTCGACACCTGGGCGCCGAAATATTCCGACGCGACGTCTTCGATCAGATGTGCCTCATCAAGAATGACTGCCGAATAATCGGGCAGCACGCTGCCATACGCGCTGTTCCGCAACGCAAGGTCGGCAAAAAAAAGGTGGTGATTGACAACTATAATGTCGGCGTTCTGCGCACGGTTGCGCATGCGCGTGATGAAGCAGGGATCAAAGTCAGGGCACTTCTGACCGATGCAGATTTCTGAACGCGCATCGATGTGTCGCCAGAATGACAGGCTCTCAGGAAGGTTGGCCAACTCCGCACGGTCGCCCGTTTCTGACTGCTTCACCCAATGAGTGATCTCCTCGAAGTAATCAACCTCCTCAAGCCCATCGAGCACCGGCGACGCCTCTGCACGTTTTAGTCGCTGAAGGCAGACGTAATTATTTCGGCCCTTCATGTATGCGGCGGTGAATTTTTTCGGCAGCACACTCTGCAGGAATGGAATATCTTTCTCCATTAACTGCTCTTGCAGATTCTTTGTACCTGTCGAAACAATCACGCGACCCCGCCCGCCCAGAGCCGCCGCCACTGCGGGCACCAGATAAGCCAGCGTCTTGCCGGTCCCAGTACCCGCTTCAACAATCACGTGGCGTCGCTCTTCGAAGGCGCGCATCACCGCCCGCGCCATCTGAATCTGGCCCGGTCGATATTCATACTCCGGATGAGCTTGGGCGATTAGACCATCTGGTCCGAAGATCTCATTCATTGTTTCCTGGGAGCGGGCATGTCGCCCACCTTGATTAGATTGCGGTTATCTTCGAAATACTACTAGATCACGCCTGTGGACCGCCGTTGCGGCCTTCGCTGATATAGCGTTCGATACTGATGCTTTCACGAAAAAGCCTTTCATTGAAAGTAATCTTCCCCACGCACCGGGAGAGCAAGTCCTAATCCGCGCCCATAGCGTCCCTTCCAGGCGCGCGCCGCCTTAGTCGCTTCTGATACAGTGGAAAGCGGGCGGTCAAGTCAGCCACACCTTGTTGAACTTGCCGGCGCACATCTTCGGAAGCTGGCTCGTGAATGATAGCCGCGATGAGGCGGCCAATCTCCTGCATCTCTAACTCTTTCATTCCGCGCGTTGTCACCGCCGGCGTACCAATGCGCAGGCCCGAGGCAACGAATGGCTTGTTCTGATCAAATGGGATCGTGTTCTTGTTGACGGTGATCTGTGCGGCTTCGAGCGCCTTCTCGGCGTCTTTCCCGGTAATCCCTTTTCCCTCCATCCAAACGTCAACAAGCATCAGGTGATTGTCAGTGCCGCCCGAGACGAGACGAAGTCCCTGCTCCTGCAATTCGCTGGCGAGAGCTTTCGCGTTCTTCAGTATCTGCCGCTGATACTCCTTGAAATCCTCACGCAAGGCTTCACCAAATGCCACGGCCTTTGCGGCGATGATGTGCACAAGCGGACCACCCTGGACGCCCGGGAAGAGTTTTCGATCGATCTCTTTCGCGTGTTCTTCCTTGCAGAGTATCAAGCCACCGCGCGGACCACGAAGCGTTTTGTGGGTAGTGCTGGTCACGTAATCCGCGTGCGGGATGGGCGAAGGATGCAGACCAGCGGCTATCGGTCCGGCGATGTGCGCGATGTCAGCAAACATTCGCGCGCCAATGCTCTTAGCAATCTGGCCAATGCGTTCGAAATCAATAATGCGGGAATAGGCCGAGGCGCCGCAGATAATCAGTTTCGGCTTGCGCTCTTCGGCAATACGCTGCAACTCGTGGTAATCGATCTGTTCGGTTTCGCGTGAAACGCCGTAATCTGCAACCTTGTAACTGATTCCGGAAAAGTTCATCGGATGGCCGTGCGTGAGATGGCCACCGTGCGAAAGATTCATCCCCAGAATTTGATCGCCGTACTGAATTGCAGCGAGGTAAACAGCCATGTTTGCCTGTGCGCCGCTGTGCGGCTGCACGTTCGCATGCTCGGCTCCAAACAACTCCTTTGCGCGATCGATTGCTGCCTGCTCAACAACGTCAGTCCACTCGCAGCCCCCGTAATAGCGCCTCCTCGGGTAGCCCTCCGCATACTTGTTTGTGAAAACCGACCCCATCGCCTCGAGCACTGCTTCGCTGACGAAGTTTTCCGAAGCAATAAGTTCGAGGCCATTGGCCTGTCGCGCCACCTCATGGTCAATGGCTTCCGCAACAATCGGGTCAACTTCGGCAAGGGGAGCATTTCGAAGATCGGTCATCAAGGTCTCCTGTTTGGACTCGGTGATCGGAGCAAGGCTAAATGCCCTTTTGCTATTCTAACTTCCTGATAATCCACTGACGCTTCAGACTCGGTGCCTAGGTCCTCAAACTCCATGCCGAGATCCCGAAGCAATGGTTTCAATTTTTCTTTCTCAGCAAAGCCGGCGTGATCGCTGGCGAGTGCGAT
>JBGPNE010000366.1:0-4216 GCA_041487335.1 Pyrinomonadaceae bacterium | reverse complement strand
GGAAAAGAGATCCTGGCCGTAGAGGAACTGATCCAAAAGTTTTCACTCGAGGGCATCGGTCGCGCCAACGCGATCTTCAATTTTCAGGAAAATGATCCGCGACATTGGACAGATGACAAAGCACTCTGGATGAATGCGGAGTACATTCGCACGATGGCGATTGAAGATCTGCTACCGCTGGTCAAGGCAGAGCTTCGGGCTAACAAGCTCTGGCGCGAAGAGTATGAAGAGGAAGAGGACGACTGGCTGGTCAAGGCTGTGGATTTGGTTCGCCAGCGCTTTCACACGCTTAAAGATTTTTCCTCACAAGGCCGCGCCTACTTTTCAGACGATTTTGATTTTGATGAAGCGGCGGTTAATAAGAATCTCAAAAAAGAACCACGCTTGAAAGAGCTTTTGCCAGCACTCGCCGATCGATTGGAACAGGTTGATACATTCACGGCGGAAGCGGCCGAGGCCACTCTGCGTCAGCTTGCTGATGATCTAGGCGTGAAGGCAGGGCTCTTGATTAACGCATCCCGCACAATGCTGACGGGCCAGGCCGTCGGTCCCTCGATGTTTGAGGTCTTCGAGATTCTGGGCCGCAAGCGTTCTGTGGAAAGGCTGCGCAGTGGCGTGCCGTGGTTTGATGCAATGAATGCACTCGGCGACGTGTAGCATTATGCGAGACATCGCCCCACTAGGCTGTGTTTGTTTAAGCAGAAGCTCGGCCCCCGGTACTGATGCAGTTGGCTTATTCGCTGGGGACTCAACTATTCCTAACTACACCACTACCCGGCCCCGCCCTGCTTTCGTTTGCCCGCTCGCTGGGTTATTATCTCGCCGCTTAGCAGGCAGCTTAGCCTGCCATCCATCCCAGCGAATTGCCTGGTTCCAGCTCTAGCAAATTTGAGGAGCAGATCATGATCAAAAGAACCGTTTTCATCATTTCGTTTGCCTTGACACTCTCGGCTCCGATAGTGGGACAGAACACGAACTCATCAAACCCTGTGCGGCCACGCACGACAGCATCGAACTCAAACGCCAGGCCCTCTGAATCGCAAAGGGCCACTGACACACAGAAGCCAAAACCGGCGTCCCTTACCCCTCGTACCGCGCAAAACAAACCGAGAGTCGTTGCCAATGAAGCTCCTGGATCCGCGAGTGTGCTTGCCGCCTTCAATGCGCTGCTCGCTGGCATTCGCCACGCAGACGTTAATGCCGTCGCGAGCGTCTACTCGAATTCGCCCAGATTGGTGCTATTCAATAACAACGGAACGGTGACGAAGGGTTGGGAACAGATGCGCAAAAATCGCGAGAGTTCCTACCGCGATCTTAAGGATGTCAAACTGGACGTTCATGATTTGTCGGTCGTCATGCTCGGTCGCGATGGCGCAGTTGTGAGTTGCCTTTGGACGCAGTCGCAAACCTACAAAGGGACTCCGGAAACGGCTTCGGGTAGAATGACTCTCGTCTTCAAGCGAGTCGGCAAAGATTGGAAGGCCGTTCACCTGCACACTTCCCCCGACAAGCAAGATCAATCCCGTGTGCTGCCGTCGGAACAAACCCCGCCGAGTCCAACGCCAACTTCGAAGCCGTAGCTCGAATCTGGTTTATTGGCATGTGTTCATTGACGTGTAACTAACCTACTCGTTCTTTCGCAGAGCTCGAGATGCACACACACATTCCAGTGCATGATTTATGGTGGCTTGCCGCAGGGGGAGCGGGCTATGGTGCCCGCTATGTGAGACACCGTTTTCGCCAGGGTCGGCCTCCGTCAATTGCCGATCCCACCGATGATCTGCTTCGCTTACAGTCGCTCTACGGCTACAACGCGCATTCGCTTGTGAGTATTGCGCCCGGCGCAACTGCGTGGAGAATGCAGGGAATTGATGGCGCTGTCATCTACGGCCGGTTCGGGCATGTCTGGCTCGCTGCCGGAGATCCTTTAGCTAGTTCGAAAGATGTGAAGCCTCTTGTCAAAGGGTTTCTGGCTGCGGCTCGCAAAGACAGATGCGTTGCGGCTTTCGTGCCTGCGACAGAACGCTTCGCGCGCGAAGCAACTTCTCTCGGGATGACTGCAATTAAGATCGGATCGGCTCCTTATTTCGATCTCAATTCATGGCGCCCCCGCGGCAATAGTGCAAAGAAACTGCGCGCCGGTGTCAACCAGGCGACTCGGGCAGGTGTCAAGATTGAGACGGTGGGAAGCTTCAGCGAGGAATTTAAACAGGAAACAGCAGAACTCTGTTTCGAGTGGCTGAAGACTCGGCGGGCCGCAACTCATTTTGGCTGGTTACTGGCGCTGGATCCCTTTCTCCGGGCCGACCGGAAGAAGTTTTTTGCGGCACGCGATGCTCATGGCCGACTCGTCGGGTTTTTAGCGGCGAGTCCGATTCCTGATCGTGATGGCTGGTATCTGGAAGATGTGCTGCGCCGGCCCGACTCTCCGCAAGGCACAAGTGATCTTCTCGTTTTCGAAGCGCTTCAAAGACTAGAAGAACTCGGCGCCAGCATCGCCACACTCGGTACTGCGCCGTTGGCAAAGGACGGCGTTGATGATATTTCAACCCATGACCATCCGGTGATCGAACGTGCGCTCCAGGCCGCCTCAAAACGCTTTAGCGCGTTCTACAATTTTGAAGGTTTGCGAAGGTTTAAGGCCAAGTTTGTGGCTAGCTGGTGGGAGAGTGAGTATGTACTGGTCCAACACGGAGCGATGGTGCCGACGAGAGTGGCCCATGCACTTCTCAGGGCCATCGTCCCGGGCGGCCTGACACAATTGCTCACCAGAAAAGCTGTTCAAACAATGAGGCCTCTAAACCCGTCTAACCACTTTCGTGAAGCCGGTGATTTGCGGGATCGCAATGCCGCCAAGAATCGATAGAAACGGGAAGATCTCTACTACGTAACGAGGCTCGGGATTCTCGAGCATGGAAAAGAAGCCCAGCCGCAGGAAAATCATCAGCAGCGCCAGAAGCAGCCCACGCCGCGCTGGAAAGTCGCGCGAGCGCCACAACAACCACCCGCCCCCCAGGCCGAGCAATGTGTAGATCCCCGTTAATCCGGCGAAGAGAGGTAACCAAAACTGCTGATGGATGTCGTAGTCGAGATCTTCAAGAGGAAGCAGCTCCCCTTCAAACCAGTAGTACTGCGAGTGAGTGTTGAACCAGAGTGAAACCGCACGTTTCGCTGGTAACCGGAGATAGTAGCGCAGCGGCGCACGCGCGATTCGTTCGCGTGCAATCGCGGCGAAGCCCGCGTCGATTTCCGGCGTCATCTCCACGGGCTCGGGCGATTGTACCTCGGTGTCTTGATCCGTGGATTCGCTTTCGTCACTTTCCTGAGCTTCATCCGATTCATCACCTTCATCTCCTTGCGTTGCCTCATCGCCCTGTTCAGCTTCTTCGGAAGGGCTTATCTCCGGTTCCGGACTCGGGCGGGGGTTCTGTGCTTGACCCTCTCCTGTCGTCGGCAAGCTCTGGGGGCTTGACTCAGCCGTCTGCAGCAACTCCTCCCCTTGCTGAGCGTGATTATACTTTTCGAGTAAGGTGGCCACTCTCAGCTTTTCTTGTGTGGAGTCAAATGCTCGGTCAGGGATATCGGCTAGCTTGATTTGCAATTCGTCCAACGACCAGAGCACCGGCCCGATGTAACGCTCATCATCCAGCCACGTACGCAGCCAGGCGAGATATCCGCTAGGGACGAATTCGCCCGGCATCTGAGCGTGAGCCGGAGCCAGGGGTTGAAACAAATGAAAGACTCGTCGGTTGCGGATCGTCCACGGAACAAGAACTAGAACGAAGGCAATTGAGAACACCGCGCCACAATATGCCGGCCTGGAAAACCTTCGCCATATCTCTTTCGGGCTGCTGCTTCTCTCGACCACACGTCTCGGACCAAACAGCGTTGACAGGAGAATAGTGACTCCGATTGCGGCTGCGAAAAGCCCGCTGTCGGGGCGAAACAAAACCGCAATCCCCGCGATCAATCCTGTGCTGGCCCACAACACAATTGATCGCCGCGATGTCGGAGCTTTAAAAGCCAGCGTTGCCGTCAAGCACATCGCAACTGTCAGAAGTATCGTCGGTGTTTCGGTCAGGATTGTACTGACATAGATCGCCGTGAACGGGCAGACCGCAGCGAGCGCAAGTGCTGCGATCGCGGCTGCTCGCTTTCGTTTCTCATCTGGCTCCCAGTGAAATGCGACGAGAGCTATCAGCGCGCAAGCTGCCGT
>JBGPNE010000365.1:0-4219 GCA_041487335.1 Pyrinomonadaceae bacterium | reverse complement strand
TAGAACTTCAATATCCAACTTCAACCAGCAGCGGCCAATGATCCATGCGACCGACGGCCGCCCCTCGCAACACCTCGGCTCGATGCAGCGACACGGTCTCGGGGCCAAAGACGTAATCGATGCGCCGGTCGTTGATGGAAGTCTCACCAGCATCGCGCCCCAGATCGCGAAAATATTTCAGCAGGTATGCGTACGATTCGCTATCGTGCTTCGCGTCGTCAGTGAAAAGGTTGGTCTTATTTCTCGTGCTGACCTCGAAATTGAAGTCTCCGGCAATAAAGGCAATCTCGTTGTTAGTTTGACCGCGAGCCCAGTCAACCACGTCTGCTGCAAACGTGCGGCGTCGCGAGGCGCTAAAGGCATCTGCATGCGCGCTTGCCAGAACAATCTCCGGTAAGTCCTTGTTCAAACGGAAGGTTGCCGCGGCTGCGAACCTGTCGCCTGCCGGGACGTCGTGGAAATGCACGCTCCAATCATCATGGGCGTTATTGGCCCGACGGCCGCTATGATCGCCGCGAGCACTGGCGCCGCTATTGTCTTTGATGAGCACCGCGTCTACGCGATCCCCTTTGCCGCGACTGCAAACGTAGCCGCGATACCGATTCTTCAAGTGCGTCAACAGCAGTTGCAATTGATCTTCACCCGTTAGTTCCTGAAGCGCCACGGCGTCCGCGTCGTTATCCATAATTACCTCAGCCACGGCCGGCAGATCTTCCGTATGCGCGCGCGTCTCAGACTCAAGATCGCCATTGCCGATGTTCCAGCTCATTAGCCGCAAACGTCGGCCACCGTGCCTGAGATCTTCGTCCACACTGGTGTCGCTGCTGTCATTATGGCGCGAGAGTCTTTGCTGCGGCGCGAGCACAAACGCGCCCAGAAGCGATAGTACGAAGAAAGCGCCGAGCAGGAACTTTAGCCACATTTCAGATGGTCATATCCTTGCGATCAAAAATAACAACAGCTGCGAGCAAGAGACCGAAAATGTAAGCGCCGCAGGTGGCGGCGTAGTGATAAAAGTCGTGCCAGGGAACTTCCGGTTTCAAAACATCGCGCCAGAAATCCATATCGGTAGTAAAAAAGAAGGGCCTGAGGGTTACGAAGAACTCGATGCGGCCGACGATGTAGAGTATGAGATAGACTGCGAGCGTCGCAGCCACCGCCGTGACGGGATTGTCGAAGACTACGGACAGAAGCATCGCTATTGCGGCAATGACCAGCAACGCCCAGGTGCCTGAGAAACTGGCGTAGAAGAAACGCCACAACGCTTCATCGCGGAGTATCTGGCCCGGTGCGTCAACGAGATTCAGCGGCCCCGGATACAAATCCAGGTTGCCCCAACCGACGAACAGCAGACCCACCAACAGATTGAGGCCAATGAAGAAGGCCAGCAGCAAATAAGTGTGAATCGCAACCACGAGAAATTTTGACAGCACGATCGATACACGCGAGACCGGCCGAATACAGATCATCCGCAACGTGCCGGCGCGGCGTTCGCCTGCAATCTGCCCACCCGCGCTCATGGCCACGAAGATGGGTATGATGAGGCTGAAAGCGAACACCAGTGAATAGAGCGTGAAGGTCAGTCCGTTGAAGTAGCTCTTCGACTGGTAGGTGTATTTGAATTGCTCGGTGGCGAGGCCGCTCGTCTTCTGTTGCGCGTATGAATAGAAACCCCAGAGCATCAGCAGGACGAACGCGGACAAACCGGCAAACGACAGGTAGAAGCCTTTCGAGCGGCCAAGCTTAAGAAGTTCGAGCTTTAGTTGTGTGATCATTTTCCGCAAGACGGTTGTGCTGCTGAATTCGCTGCGACGGTGAGTCTAATCGTCGGCTGGAGTGCTTACCCGCGAGCAAGCCACAGGAGAGGTCTGTGGGTTTCACGGTAGGACAGACATTCCTGTCTGTCGGTGGCGGACAGGCTCCGCTGCGGATCAACCAGAAGACATTTTCCATTTTATAGTCTCAATTCTCATTTTTCATTGAAAACAAGTGTGGTGGGTTACTGACCTGGCCACTGGCGGAACGGTGAAGTTAATTGGTTGGAGAGTCACCGCGGCTGGAGAATTCGATGACAAATGGGAAATGAAAAACGAGAAATAGAAACTTTCGATTGTTGTTCGGATTATTGGTGAGGCCACTGAAAGGCAGACAGGCAGGAATGCCTGTCCTACCAGCGATGATAAGCGGGGTGCCCGGGCTTAACTGCGACAAACGTGCCGCGGCAGGTTGCCGTTACCTTGTCGTGCGCGATCAATTCGCCTTCCACTATCGCCCGGTCATCTGTCGATTTAACTACACGCGCGACCAGATGGATTGGTTTATCCGTAGGCGTTGGCCGCAAAAGTTTGATTGTGTAATCCGCGGTGACTGTGCAAGGTGGATGATCGAGTCTGGCTCGCTTCATCAGATGGTAAGCCGCGGTCCAGTTGCAATGACAGTCGAGCACGGTGCCGGTGATACCGCCGCTCAGCATCCCCGGAAACGCTTCTTGATAAGTTTCCGGCTGCCAGTCAGCGACCACTTCGTTGCCCCGCGGAAAGCTGCGAATGTGCAACCCTTTTCCGTTGGCGGGACCGCAACCAAAACACGCCAGCCGCGGCGCGTAGGTTTCCTGGAGACTTTTGTCGGTCATCGCTTTATTGGCAAATGTCGCATGCGGACGGCGTGCTCATCTACTACGCTGAAGTGTCCTGCCCAATCGCTGCGAGATTCAAGTATTTGCGTTACACGTCTGGCGATAGAGTGAGGCGAAGGTTTGCGAAGGCGGAACAGCACCACGCCATCTGAAGCTGCAGAGCCTTGCCTATAGACGAGTTCACCGAAATCTTTATCGAATGTAATGAGAAGCCGCTTTTCAGATTGGGCTATAGCGAGCACCTCGTTGTCTGGGCTTCCTCGCGCGCTTTCGCGAATCCAGAAAACGTCGTGTCCGCTTTGGCGCAGAGCGTCCACGCAGTCACCAGGTACGTTCTCGTTCGCGCACAGTTTCATCGGCGCTGAGGCTCAGGCCGGAAGGGCAAAAATGCTTTCCTCACTGAGACGGTCTTTGGCGTAGGCTACACAAGCCAGAATCTGTTCATGAGTGATACCCGGATAGTTCCGTAGTATCTCAGCCTCCGACCAGCCTTCAGCAATCAGCTCTAGAATGAATTCCACTGATAGTCGTGTACCGGCGATGACTGGCTTGCCGGTTAGGATCGCAGGGTCAGCGGTGATGTATTTCTTCCATTCCATGTGCTGAAGATTAACTGAATCCTACGGTGTTGGCAAAGGTCGAAACGTTGACCATTCGGTTTCATCTCAGAGCTGGCAAGTCAGGCGCTTATAGTTATCCGTCGCCGCCAGTTCTTTTCGCCCTTAATTGTTCTCTTAATTTGAATCGTTGAATTTTTCCCGTCGCAGTGTAAGGCAACTCATCCACAAACACATACCGCCGCGGCTGCTTGAAACGTGGCAGGGCCACGCGGGCCAGTTCTCGTAACTGCCGCTCAAGATTGCCGGTATCGACGGCTCCATCGCGCACAATAAAGGCGCACGCGCAGGGCAAACCGTCGCCGGCGAAATCTTCAACCACAGCCGAGAGACTAACCCCCTGGTGTCGTAACAATACTCCTTCAACTTCAACCGGCGACACCCATTGACCGCTCGATTTGAAACAGTCGTCCGAACGGCCCATGTGAAACCAATAGCCGTGCGGGTCCTGCCGATAGAGATCGCCCGTGCGCACCCAACCGTCAACAAAAGTGCCGGCCGTGGTCTCGGGACGATTCCAATATCCGATTGCGGCGCTCGCCCCACGCACCCAAAGATTTCCTTCCGTGCCGGCCGGCGTCGGCTGTCCTTGCGGGTCAAGCAGTCGCGCTTCATATCCTTGCAACAGTTTCCCGCTACTGCCGTAGCGCACCTCGTCTTCGTGATTCGACATCCACATGTGCAGCATCTCGGTCGACCCAATCCCATCGAGCACCGGGACGCCGAAAGTCTCTTCCCACTCCTCGCCAAGCTGTGCCGGCAATGCCTCGCCTGCTGAGATGCAAAGACGCAGGCTTGAACAATCATGCGATGAGGTAGTCAGTTGATTATTCTGCTCGTCAAGGAGCAGTCGATAGACGACTGGCACCGCGAAAAAGATCGTTGGCTTGTAGTCAGTGAAAACGCGGGCGATAACTTCCGGCGCTGGCTTTTCGCGACAAAGGATCGTCGTGCATCCGTTTAGCAG
>JBGPNE010000364.1:0-4225 GCA_041487335.1 Pyrinomonadaceae bacterium | reverse complement strand
ATTTGTTTATCGGGCAAACCGATAGCAGATGCTAACGGTTCGATCCGATCCGGTACCACTCGACCCTGGAAGCCGGCTGCCGAAGGCCTTATCGGCCGCACTTACGTCTGACTCCCAAACATTCGCTGATTGCTCACGCTCGGCCACCAGCGACACCACCTGTGCCAGGAGTTCCGGGTCTGAAGAACAGGATTCTGATAGAAACGCTACACGTTCAGAGGGGTCACGCTCGAGCGCGGCGCTTACAAGCTGGTCAACTTGTTGACGATCTTCAGGCGTGTTCATTACTTGAAATCGCCAGGCTGGCTGATCATCAAATAGAACTAGCCCGCCATTGGAAGGTAAAGGTGAGCGGCGATGCGCACCCAGTTCGACGTGAGAAAGAGTTGATGTCCTCTTTCTTCCGTTTGATTCCCGATCTTACGATCGAGCCTACGATCGAGCCTCAGGTTATTTGTCCAGTCTATGACAGGCTATATGTCAGAAAGCAAGTCAGATCGACAGAGGAAGCTGGACTGAAGACCAGAATTGGCTTCAACCTCTCGGCCCTCTTCAATCATTTTCGGTGAGACCCCCTACAACCCCTTAGCCAGCGCCGTAACGCTGGCGACTGGCCGAGAGCCGGAATGCTACTGCTATTCCGATGTCGAGTAGTGTTGCTGGCAAGAACCACAGCCTAGCGTTTTGGCTTAGGCTTGGGCTTCGGTTTTCGGCTTCGGTTTCCGTTTCGGTCTGGGGGCTCTGAAATGGCGTTCCATTAATCCGCTCCTTGCTGACGCTTGCTGATTTGTTTATCGGGCAAACCGATAGCAGATGCTAACGGTTCGATCCGATCCGATGCCCCTCGACCCTGGAAGCCGGTCTTGCTCCCATGCTCGCTCTCCTGCAATGCCGAGGTATGACTGTCATCCTCGAGAGGTCGTAAGCAGAGGCGGATACATCCGCTGACTAGCTCTTTGGGTGTCCCAAGGCAAGGCTGACTCTATCACAGGTCCTTGGGTTGTCAAGGTTGTAGTTTGAAATTGAGATTGAGAAGAGTTGGGAATGGGAAAAGTTGCTACGCCGAACGGCGGCGTGCTGTTTTCTGGTTCCTGGTCCTAGAGCTAATCCGGTTTTCCGCAAACTGGATGATCAGCTCCGGGCCCTTCCCGTATTTTTCGCCTTCGTAGCCACCCCATTTATCAAGCACCTGGAAACCACGATCTAAAACGGCCTTTTCGAACTCGTCCGGGAAGTAGCAGCGTATCGCAACATTCGCAGCCGCTTCCTTTGCCAGCCGTCTCCCTTCGTAATAGCGATAGAACATACTGAAATAACATATCAGTCTCTGATGATGGAGGCGCGAGACCCTCTCAAAGCAGACCAACCTTCCCTTCGCAACCCGGCGCTCCCAGCTTTTCGTTTCTGTCTTCATCTCTTGCCAGCATCTGCGCATAGTTCGCGCGTTTGCCCAGGGGCGGAAGGCGTTCAGGACGCATTTTCCACCAACGGCCAGATGCTTACGAATTATTTTGAAGAAACTATTGAGCTGCCTGTCGGTCAATAGAAGCTGAAACGTGTAGAAAGGCGCGATAATCAGGTCGAAGGTTTGCCCCAGGTCAAACGAGCAGATATCACCGATCTCCGCGCCCGCACGAGTCGAGTCAAAGCCGCGCGAAGCGAGTTTGTCCAGGCTATGAGCCAACATGGCCATCGAACTATCAACCCCGTGAATGTAACCGCAGTGCCCGGCCAGTCGAACGAGGACGCGGCCGGTTCCGCAGCCCAGATCCAACACCGTGGCTTCTGGCGAGGGTATGAGCGAAATGTAGAAAGGTATGTCCTTGCCACCGAAGGGATCCGGCTGAAGGTCATAGAACTCGGCAAAGTCGGGAGTGATCGGGGTCACTTTACAACGTCCTGTTTGAACGTAAGAGAAACTCTCTTCTGAAGCTGCTGGGGCAGCGGGCTTCTTTCCCGAGCGTCTGAGAATCATCTGCCGATCTCTAGAAATTGCTTAGCCAGCTTTGGTCCCGTGCCTTCGTCCTCGTGTTTGAAGAAAACGAACGCCTCTTTCCATTTTTGATCGCCCACGCGCTTGAGCCACTCCTTCAGGTTTGCTTCAGCATACTCGACGCGACGCAGACGCAGGTAGCCCCAGTCGGCAGTGCGGTCGATGTGGGTTACGGGCAGATCATCGGTGTCAGAGACGCACAGCGCGAGGTTCCTGCTGGAGAGAAGTTCCAGCACGTCGTCTTCCAGCCAAGTCTGATGACGAAACTCAAACGCAGCCTGCGTTCCTTTGGTCAGACAATCGAGAAAGCTTTTCAATCGCGGTAGGTCTTTCTTCATGTTTGGCGGAAGCTGGAAGAGGACCACGCCGAGACGATCCTCTAGCACCGCGGCAGTGTCCAGCAGGTATTTTGTCTCGTCTTCGGCGTCCTTCAGCCTCTTGAAATGGGTAATGCGTTGGGAAGCCTTAATTGAGAAGCGGAAGTTGGCTGGCACCTGCTCCTTCCAGTTTTCCAGGATGCTCTTTTGCGGTAGCCGATAGAAGGTATTGTTGATCTCAACAGCCGGAAGGCGTGACGCGTAGTAGCTAAGCATCTCTTTTGCCGGAAGTTTCTCCGGATAGAAGTTGCCCTTCCATTCTTTGTAACTATACCCGCTGGTGCCGACGAAAAGGTTCATCAATATTCTTTGCCTAAATATCAGGAACAAAATACGCGCCGCGCCTGTGTCGGAGCAAGGCTAATTGTTCAAGTCTAGATTCAATTCGTTGTTGTGCCAGACGGTTCTGTGATACTAAGCCCTAACATCCTGTTTTTTGTTTTGAGCAAACTTTTTTTCTTGTGCAACGGCTGTGCCGCCTGATGTGAGGTGGCGGCTATGCCCCACCGCGAGCCTGTTCCTTATTTTTTCCGGGGCTGCGCCCCACGCCACCCAGGGGCATAGCCCCGAAGTCAAAAAAGCGAGCCGGCCGGTGGGGCACAGCCACCACCTCACATCAGGCGGCACAGCCGATCGACTTGGTCCTGGTTGCGGGCTGGCCCGCGCTGTGTAATCTCCGTATCTGAAACTAAAATTGCTTATTGTCAGAAGCTAAATAGAGTGTGCGACAGCCACGCTAAACCCATCAGACCTCCCGAGATCGTGAAGGACCACTCTACCAGTGGGCTGGGCCGTCCAAATACGCGACGGCAGATCACCATGCCGCTTTTCCATCCGTCTTGCTGGTACAAGGGCAATAGGTTGCCGATTGCCAGCGCCAGATTGAGAGTACCGAAGAACGTTCCCCAGGCTATAACGCCGAGAATGAGATTCACGCCAATGCCGGCGAACAGTACGAACAACTGTTGGATTAGAGGGCGTCGCTGCAAAGCGGCCATGTCCATTCGAATGTAGGCGCCGAGCGGTAGTAGGCGGAGATCATAATCAACGTCACGCACCCGGATGCTATAAAGCTTAGGGCCCCAACCGAGTCCGGCCTGGCTTACCGTAATTCGACAGGCGCGAGCCGCAAGAAAGTGTCCCATCTCGTGAAGCACGAGCGCCACAGCAAAGCTCAAGATAATATTGATCGCAGAAAAATGCATGTTTTACCACCAGCCAAGTTGATTAGAGTGAAAGGGATGAGACCCGGGCCTCAAGTAGTCTTAAATCCTGTAGCTCTGCCTGGATGTCGAGAATCATGTATAGCGCTGAGCACACGACCACTGTGGTCTCCAACACGCCGATGCCCCTGGTCATTACAGCCGAGAGCAGAAACGTTAGTGTGAGCGCTGCGACATAAAGTCTGATGACAAACATGGAGCCTCCGATTCAAGCAACAGCAGTTAAACGGTAATCTGATGTTGACGCCAGCCACGCGCGGTGAGGTTTACCCTGTCAATTGCCTCGGATCTCCTGCTCCTCCTCCGCACCGGCCGCTCATTAACCTCTCAACTTTCATGCCGCGAGCTTCCGCAGGCCGGCCATGTGGTTTTGCTGGTAAGTCGGATGAGTTGATAAGCTGTGAGGTCGTTGCCAGCCGGGATCAGGCATGGAAAGTGTTCAGGATGAAGGGTCAATCTGATAACCCATTCAGAATGATGGCTGAATAGCTATCGCTTAATCACCGCACTGAGCCAGGAGTTTAAACTTATCTAATGAGCACTGAACCATACAAAGTTATCTATTCGATGGTCGGCGTCAGTAAGTACTACGACAAGAAGGCCGTTCTAAAAGACATCTATCTTTCCTATTT
>JBGPNE010000363.1:0-4229 GCA_041487335.1 Pyrinomonadaceae bacterium | reverse complement strand
GTGGATCTAGAGTGCGGCATTGCCGATGAACGCTGCCTGCCTGGTGATGACATCGAGATAGTACGCAAGGCACTAGTGCTCGGCATACACGATTACGCGCGGAAGAACCGCTTTACCACCGCCGTGCTGGGACTTTCCGGCGGCATCGATTCCGCAGTTGTAGCAGCGCTCGCCTGCGAAGCTCTGGGAGCGCAGAATGTGCTCGGGGCGATGATGCCGTCGCCCTTTTCCTCGAGCTCGAGCATCGAGGACTCACTCGAGCTGGCACGCCGCCTGGGAATGAAAGTAATCGAGCGGCCCATCACAGAGGCCTTTCGAGTCTTGCTCAAACAGCTCGATTTGCCCGCGCCGACATCCGAAAGTAGTTCGCACGCTGCCGAGAACCTGCAGTCGCGCCTGCGCGGAAACATTCTGATGACAATCTCCAATGCCGAGGGTCGTTTACTGCTATCGACCGGGAACAAGTCGGAACTCGCTCTTGGCTACTGCACGCTTTATGGAGACACGAATGGCGGGCTTGCGGTTATCGGCGATCTGTTGAAGACGGAGGTTTATGCGCTGGCTCGTCATTTCAATCGCGAAGACGAGGTCATTCCGCCAAGAATCATCGAGAAGCGCCCCTCCGCGGAATTGGCTCCGGGACAATTTGACGATCAAACGTTGCCTCCATACGATAAGCTCGATCCAATTCTGCAGATGTACTTCGAGCAGAAGGCTACTCCTGAAGAGATAATCGCCGCGGGAAATGACGCCAGCCTGGTCTATGACATTCTCAATCGCGTAGAATCACCAGCGAACGAATTCAAGCGCCGCCAGTTGCCACCTACTCTGATCATTTCAAGAAATGCGATTGGCGTGGGCCGGCGTCGACCAGTCACGCATCATTACCGCCGCTCGCCGAAACAAAATTTAGAAACAATTCTGACCGCACGAAGAGATCTGGAGAGTAAAAAATGAGAATGAAACCTTTCGTCTCCGTGCCCGCGCGCGCCGTTTTGGCTCTCATCGTTGTTGTGTCCATTTTGAGTTTGTCTGCCCAGGCGGCAGTGTCAAGTTCGCTACAGGAAAATGGTAAACCAAAAATCTCCCCCGATGAGGCAAGAGCAGTGGCTGCAATCAATTCCGCGGCCGATGCTCCTGCAAAGCTGACTGCGGCAGAGAGTTTTGTCAAAAAATACCCTAAGAGCAATGCTCGCTTGGGTATTGCAAATTTCGTCGCCGGCCTAATCGCTCAAGTCACCGATGCTGCTCAAAGGCTGTCACTTGCGGAGAAATTTCAGAAGATCTTTACCGAAGAGAAAGAGCTCAATGTTATTGAACCGGTGATCCTTGATGCTTACGTTGCCGCAAACCGAGTAGACGATGCCTTCAACTTAGCGTCGACGATGTTGGGGAAACAGCCGGAAGATTTGCGCGTGCTCGTTGAGATGACGCGTACGGGTACTGAAGCAGCAAAGCACCAAAACGCGAAATACGTGGCAAAGAGCCAGCAGTATGGTCTCAAAGCCATAGAGCTGATCGAGGCAAACAAGAAACCTGCCAACATAGATGATGCGACTTGGGCCAAGCAGAAGACGGTCCTGCCTCAGTTGTACCAGCAAGCGGGAATGCTCTCGCTGTTTAGCGGCAATTCCGCGGAAGGGAAAGCCACACTCGAGAAGGCTGCGGCACTCGACCCGAATGATCCAGTGAATTATGCGCTCATCGCCAGCCTTCTCGACGAGGAGTATCAAAAGATGGCCCAAACCTACCAACAGATGCCCGCCAGTCAGCAGAAAGACGATATGCTCAAGAGAATCAATGAGCAGATGGACAAGACAATTGATGCCTATGCTCATGCCGTGGGGCTAGCAACGGGACGGCCGGAGTATCAGGAGCTTCTGAATCAGGCCTTGCAAAGTCTGTCGCCTTACTACAAATATCGCCATAACCAATCGATCGAAGGGCTCCAGCCGCTAATTGATAAATACAAAATGCCGGCGAAACCTTAGTAGCGGCTGATTGCTCTCCCATTCATTTACCTCAACTGGGGAACCGATCTAGTTTCGACATCATGAAGGCCGAACTCATCGAGGGACCCTTCCTGATCAGGCCCTATCGGCCTGGTGATATCGACAGCGTGTACGAAGCTGTGCGCGAATCGATTGCCGAGGTGTCGCCCTGGCTGCCGTGGTGTCATCCTGATTACAACAAAGAGGAGACTGCAGCGTTCATTCTTTCGCGCGAAGAAGCCTGGCAAAACGCCACGGAGTACAGTTTTGGCGTATTTGAAAAACTGAGCAGCCATTTGCTTGGAGGGGTGGGGCTAAACCAATTCAACCACATTCATCGCATCGGCAATTTGGGCTATTGGGTAAGAACTCGGGCCAGCGGTCGGGGGATTGCTTCCATTGCCGCACGCCGGATAGCCCAGTTTGGGTTTGAAGAACTTGCACTCCAGCGCATTGAAATCGTTGCCGCCATCGCCAATACTGCGAGCCAGCGAGTCGCGGAGAAGGCTGGAGCCATTCGTGAGGGCGTGCAGCGCAGTCGCTTATGCATTCATGGCGAGCCGCAAGATGCGGTTGTTTATTCGCTTGTGCGAGATGACCTAACGATTCTTTCCAGATGACCGTCACGGCTTATGAATAGGATCAGGCAGCATAACGCGCGTAAACCGATTTCACCTTATCGAGAAACTCTCTCCGATCGACTATGTAATAAAGCTTCACGCTGCCGGTTCCGCCCGCAAGCTGTTCCACCAACTTCTCCAGAATCTCAAACTGATCGCGCTCTGTGATTCCCAGCGCATCGAGGTAGCCTGAATACCGCAATCGGTGAATCAAATCCGACAGAGTCAACCTGCCGGCGAATGTTCGTCCACCGTGTGCGTGCGAACGGCTCACAAGATACTGGACGACCAAAGCCTCATTGTAGATTGGCGGCGCGAGAAACAGGCGCGAGCCATCTCGCTGCCACCCCTTATCAAGCCGGTTCGAGGGACGGATCGTACTCAAACCCTCGAAAACTTCTGACCAATCGGTCTTTGGTTCGTGTCGCTCGAGCAACGCGCGTGTCGCCTCGATGAGCCAGGCATCCGCATTCAGATCAAGATTGTGACCCAGCGTCTCGAGCCAATCGAAAAAGATCTTTCCCTTATTAGACTTTATCTCGATGACCCGAAACTGGTCGTTCTTCTTAGGAAGCAATCTAATCAATTCACGGCGCACCGCATCAGTAGCTTTGCCGCCTTCGATGCGAACCGTGTTGAAACGCGCATGCCAACGCCTGGCGGCGTTACAGTAAGGGCAATGGGGATTCTTCGCTTCGCTGTCAAAGAAGGGCCGGGTCGCTTTTGGTCCGGTCAATTCTTCGACGCTTGGGGAATATCTCTTGATTTCAGAGTATGCAGTGCGCGGTGCAAGGCCGAATTGAGCCGTAAAGATGTCGAAGATGCAGGCGAGGCAAACGGAGGTGGTGTACTCCGCGACCGTGCCAGGTGCGAAGGCACTGAGGTCGAGTTCGCTGCCTTGTCTGCCAGCGGTCATGAGCTTCAAGTTCAGAGAGGCACGGCGCAGCTGCTAGTCGCAACCAAAGGCCCTGATGGAATTACACGATTGAGACAAGTTCCGGACGGAGGCTTTCATCCGTATGGCCCACAGCCAGATCAAGCTCGGCTTCGACGTCGCCGATTGCGGGTGCCAGTTTCTTAAAGTTGAAAAGTTTGTGGTCCAGCAAGTGAGAGGGCACTGCATTGCCTAGCGCCGTAACCATAGAGCCACGAATGTGTGGGATCTCAGTTTCGAGTTCACCGATAAGACGTTTGATTCGCGTGCGCTTGAGAGTCGGCTGCGAGCCGCACAGATCGCATGGGACAATCGGAAACTCCCTCGACTCGGCAAACGCTGCAATGTCCGCCTCGCGACAGTACGCCAGGGGCCGAATCACTGTGTTGCGCCCATCGGTCGAACGCAGGATCGGTGGCATCGCCTTTAGCGTGCCGCCATAGAAGAGGTTCAAGAGAAAAGTGATAATGATGTCGTCTGCGTGGTGGCCCAGAGCGATCTTGTTACAGCCAGCTTCCACTGCAATCTTGTAAAGGATGCCTCGCCTGAGACGAGCGCAAACGGAGCAATAGGTTTTTCCCTCGGGAACCAAACGCTTGACAATCGAGTAAGTGTCGCGTTCAACGATTCGAAAAGGAACACCGCGGCTCGCTAAATATTCAGGCAAGACGTGGGCAGGAAACC
>JBGPNE010000362.1:0-4232 GCA_041487335.1 Pyrinomonadaceae bacterium | reverse complement strand
AGTGGTCGCGCGACCTTGACCCGGTCGCTAAGGTTCCTCGGTTCCGTCATTGAGTGGTTGATCACGAATATCTGGTGTCGTCTCTTTACCCGGTCGCTAAGGCTCCTCGGTTCTGCACTTGGTTACCTGCGTGGGGCCCTCCGCGGCTATCTATTTCCGAGTTTTCACACAGTCTCTACCGCTCGGGTTCTGTGTGCGAAAAGTACGTTTCGCGGAATGAAATGTAAACGAAAGTTATTAATCAAAAAACAAAATCAGCGCTCAAATAAGCTCTTTACAGTACACGATGTTTAAGTATGATGGAGCGCCAAAATACAAGTTTCGGGGCCTCTGCAGCGGTGATGACCACAAAATCCCCAAAGAACGAAGCAGCAGACGCGCATCTCCTGAGACGCTTCGGGTTGGTGCAGGCGACCGCCTTGAACATGTCGAACATGATCGGGGTGGGCCCTTTCATCACCATTCCGCTCTTGATGTCAGCACTTGGCGGTCCACAGGCTATGTTGGGCTGGGTTGTGGCCGTATTGATTGCCATAGCAGACGGGATGGTTTGGAGCGAACTCGGCGCCGCGATGCCGGGGTCGGGAGGCACATACGTTTACCTGCGTGAAGCTTACGGGCGTGAAACCTTCGGAAGGTTCATGGCCTTTCTTTTTATCTGGCAGTTCATCCTCAGTGGGCCACTGGAAATAGCATCCGGATACATCGGCTTTGCAAGATATACCGGCTACATCTGGCAGGGAATTACGGCTCGGGAAATGCTGCTGGTAGCAATCATAGTCGGGGTCATAAATATTGCGCTGCTTTATCGTCGCATCACTTCAATCGGGAAGATCACCGTCAGCTTATGGATCGGGACTTTGCTAACGACGCTGGCAGTCATCGTCACGGGTGCAATACAATTCAACGCTGCACGCGCCTTCGATTTTCCACCGGGCGCATTCAACTTCTCGCTGGGATTTCTTTTTGGTCTGGGCGCTGCCTCGCGTATCGGCGTTTACGACTACCTGGGCTATTACGACATTTGCTACATCGGTGACGAAGTAAAACATCCGGGCCGCACAATTCCTCGCTCAATCATCATCAGCGTGGCAGCAGTCGCAGTTATCTATTTCGCGATCAACCTTTCAATTATCGGCGTTGTGCCCTGGCGAGAGTTGGTTCCCGCCGCGACGCACCCCGAATCGGATTTCGTGGTTTCAATCTTTATGGAAAAGATCTACGGCACGAAGATCGCTACCGTCTTCACCGCGATGGTCCTATGGACGGCATTCGGTTCGGTCTTTGCTCTGCTACTCGGTTACTCGCGAATTCCTTATGCGGCAGCGCTGGACGGTTATTTCTTCAAAGTGTTTGGCCGGCTCCATCCTACGAAACGGTTTCCGTATATTTCGCTGATTGTGCTCGGTGTGATCTCCATTGTCTGTAGCCTGTTTTCGCTCGGCAGCGTTATTGACGCGCTGATAATCACGCGGATACTGATCCAGTTTATCGGTCAAGTCTTCGCCGTAATGCTGCTCAGAAAACGCGCCCCGGAGATGCCACGCCCCTACCGTATGTGGCTGTATCCACTACCAAGTATTGTTGCGCTCGTGGGGTGGGTTTTTATCTTTGCGACGACAGAGTGGCCGGTTATTCTGATCGGGCTGGGAACTCTCGCCGCAGGCGCAATCGTTTTCTTCGTCTGGTCCTTTTACACCGAACGCTGGCCATTCGCGCCGGCGGTTGCTGGCGATTGATGACTTCGAGGAAAAACCATGATTAGATTGTTGGTGTCCGCTGGAATCGTTTTACTGACGATCGTTAACGCCTTTCCAAAGACTCAGGTGAAACGCGAAGTGGTCCAAGGCACAAAGGTCTTTCTGCGGGAAGGCTGGAGCATTCGATCCTCTGCTGAGGTCAAAGAGAAGGGCGAAGTTCTTTCTCAGCATGTATTTGAGCCGAAGAATTGGTATCCGGCGGCAGTTCCTTCAACGGTTGTGGGAACCCTGGTTGAGAATAGAGTCTACCCTGATCCGTTCGTCGGTATGAATCTAAGAATGATACCGGGTTGCAGCTATCCGATCGGCGCAAATTTCTCGCTCCTGCCCATGCCGGAAGACAGTCCCTTCCGCTCTTCCTGGTGGTATCGAACGAAGTTTCGGCTTCCTGCCAGTTATCGCGGTCAGAACATTTGGCTGCATTTCGATGGCGTCAATTTCCGCGCTAACATCTGGCTCAACGGTAAACAGATCGCCAGCTCAGACCAAATAGCCGGTACCTTCCGCATACATGAGCTAAACGTCCGAGAGGTAGCGCGCCCCGGCGGATTGAACACCTTGGCGGTCGAGGTCTTCCCCTCTCAGCCTGATGATTTGGGATGGACCTGGGTGGATTGGAATCCCATGCCGCCTGACAAAAACATGGGCATCTTTCGCGACGTTTACCTCACGACCAGCGGGGCCATCACGCTGCGTTATCCTCAGGTCATCACCCACTTCGACCTGCCCTCGCTTGAGACTGCGCATCTGACAATCAATGCAGAGGCCCATAACGCAACTGACCGTGACGTTGAAGGTGTGTTGAGCGGGCGCATTGAAGGGATTCGATTTTCACAGAGAGTAAAACTCGGGCCCGGGGAGACAAAGTCAGTCACCTTTACACCCGACCAGTTTCCCCAACTCAACATCGCTCATCCGCGCGTGTGGTGGCCTGTGCAACTGGGGCCACAGAACCTCTACAGCATCCAGATGGAGTGCGAAACCGACGGCAAACTATCTGATCGCCAAAACACCCGCTTTGGGATTCGAGTGATCACCTCAGAGTTAGATAAACAGAATCACCTTGTCTTTAAAGTCAATGGCAGGAATGTGCTCATTCGCGGCGGTGGCTGGGCCTCGGACATGTTTCTCCGCTTTATGCCTGAGAGACTAAGAACAGAATTTCAGTATGTCAAAGACATGAACTTGAACGCGATTCGTCTGGAAGGACAACTCCAGCCGGACTACTTTTTTGATCTGGCCGATCAGTACGGAATCCTCATCATGGCCGGGTGGTGCTGCTGCTCTCATTGGGAACACTGGCAACATAGGCCCGATTATCAAGAGGGTCCGACCTGGGATAAGGAGGATTACGACATCGCCGCCAGATCGCAGGCAGATCAAATAAGACGCTTGAGAAATCATCCGAGCCTGTTGGTCTGGTTGAACGGCAGCGACAATCCGCCACCCGCGGATGTCGAGCAGATGTACATTGAGATCCTCAAGAAATATCAATGGCCCAACCCATTCATCTCTTCGGCCACGGCCAAACCGGCAGCGTTTACCGGCGCCAGCGGAGTCAAAATGGAAGGACCTTACGAATGGGTGCCCGCTTCATACTGGCTGCTTGACAAAGAGGCAGGTGGCGCTCACGGATTCGCGACTGAGATCAGTCCTGGACCGGCGGTGCCTCCCCTCGAGAGCCTGCGCCGCATGATACCCGCAGAGCATCTGTGGCCGATCGACGAGTATTGGAACTATCATGCGGGCGGAGGGCAGTTCAAAGATGTGAAGGTTTTCACGGAAGCTTTGAATGCCCGTTATGGTCCGGCCAAAGATCTGCGGGATTACGCGATCAAATCGCAATTGATGACCTATGAAGGCCAACGCGCGATGTTTGAAGCCTATGCCGGCAATAGATATACATCGACCGGGGTGATCCAATGGATGCTGAACAACGCCTGGCCTTCCTTGATCTGGCATCTTTATGACTACTACCTGATGCCTGCCGGCGGCTACTTTGGAACTAAGAAGGCTTGCGAGCCGATCCACGTGCAGTATTCCTATGACGACAAGAGTGTCATGGCGGTGAATACTACCTATCAGCCGCAGCGACAATTGAAGTTGACGGCACGGGTGTATGACCTCAATCTGGCGGAAAAGTTTTCCAAAGTAACTGAGATAGACCTGGCCGCAGACAGTAACTTTAAAGCCTTCTCCATTCCCCCAATAAAGGATCTGTCTGCAACCTATTTTCTCAAGCTCACGCTGCAAGACTCCGCCGGTCAGATTGTTAGTTCCAACTTTTACTGGCTGTCGACCACAGATGATGTGCTCGATACGAATAAGACCAAGTGGTACTACACACCAGTGAGTTCGTATGCCGACATGACTCAGCTCCAGGAACTTCCGCAAGTGAAGTTGGGAGTGTCCGCCAGAGCCGTGCGTCGTGGCGGCGAAGAGATCGCGCATGTGACCCTTTCAAATCCCAGT
>JBGPNE010000361.1:0-4232 GCA_041487335.1 Pyrinomonadaceae bacterium | reverse complement strand
CGACCTCTTTCGACGAAGCAAAAGATATGTTCAAGGACCAGGCTTCGGCTCTACTCGAAGGTGGTGTGGATCTCTTCATCCTCGAAACGTTTTCCGACATATCGGAGATTCGCCAGGCAATTCGCGCCGTTCGCGACCTATGTGATTTGCCGATCATCGCGCAGATGACCATCCTGACTGATGGTAACACCTCGTTCGGAACCACGCCTGAGCTCTTTACTGCGCGGCTGGACGAATGGGGCGCCGATGTCATTGGACTCAACTGTGGTGTTGGCCCGGCGATAATCCTTAATGCCTTGGAGAAGATGCGCAGCGTCACCAAGAAGAAATTGTCGGCGCAGCCAAACGCCGGCTTGCCACGCGATGTTCAGGGCCGGCAGTTTTACATGTGCTCGCCTGAGTACATGTCGAAGTTTGCAAAGCGGTTTATCCAATCAGGCGCAAAGTTTATCGGTGGCTGCTGTGGCACGACACCATCACACATCAAACTTATTTCCGATGCCGTTCGCGCCGCTTCACCGCGCGCGCAGAAAGTGGTTCTGTCATCGGGCTCGTTGGCTCGCGTTGACGAGCCTACCCCCGTTGACATCAAGACAGTCCCTCCAGAGGATCGCTCAAATTGGTCGCGAAAGATCACCAGGGGTGAGTTTGTCACTTCCGTTGAGGTGCTGCCGCCAAAGGGTGTCGATGCTCAGAAGACGCTCGACTCGATTCGGCTTTTGAAAGAAGCAGGAGTTGACGGTGTAAATATTCCCGATGGCGCGCGCGCACAGTCTCGCATGAGCGCAATGGCCACAGCAGTGCTGGTAGAACAGCAGATCGGAATTGAATCAGTCCTTCATTACTGCTGCCGCGATCGCAATCTGCTCGGAATGATGTCGGATCTTCTGGGCGCCGCCGCGTTGGGACTCCGCAACCTACTACTGATTACCGGCGACCCGCCAAAGATGGGTCCCTACCCTGATGCAACCGCTGTCTTTGACATTGACGCCATTGGTCTGACGAATATGGTCAGCAAGCTGAACCATGGCCTCGACATCGGCAACAACCCCATTGGCCAGCCTACAGCGTTTTGTATTGGTGTTGGAGTCAACCCCGGCGCCATCAATCCGGACGAGGAGATTAGTCGCTTCGAATACAAGGTTGAGGCGGGTGCGCAGTATGCGATCACGCAACCGGTATTTGACATTGAGCAACTGCGCGACTTCATAAAAAGTATCGAGCACGTGCGCATTCCGATAGTCGCCGGCATCTGGCCGCTCGTGTCCTACCGCAATGCAGAGTTTCTGCACAACGAAGTTCCGGGTGTGCGTGTGACTCCTTCAATCATGGAACGCATGCGTGCCGCTTCGAGCGTCAGCAAGGAAGCCGGACGTGAGGAAGGATTGAAGATTGCACGAGAATCGCTGTTAGAGGTGCGCGATCTGATTCAGGGAGTTCAGGTCTCAGCGCCTTTCGGCAATGTGAAATATGCTCTGGAAGTTTTTGATGTGCTGGAAGGTTTTGGAAGGGGGAAAGAAGCTGAAGTCCACAAATGACTAGCGCTGCTCTTTTTTCCTTGACCCGCTTGTTAACCTACGATCTTCCGTTGCGACCCTCACGCACAATATCAATCAGGGCACTTAGTCTTTCATCGGTATGAGTTTGTGCCGCAGCGAGAGCAGCCATATTGGTTTCGAGTGTAGACTTATTAGATTCCAGCGTATCCAACCGTGTATCTGTAGTTTGGGCGAGTTGCACTAGCAGTTGGAACGATTCCTCTAATCGGGTCAGCCGTGGATTGTCGCGGAGTCGCTCCTCCTGGAGCTGCCGGATATTGACTGCAAACTGAGCTTGTTGCTCGAGAATGAATTCCGTCGTCTTTTGAATTTCTTCATTGGTCATCGCGCGCCCTTAAAGGTATGAGGATAAATTCTTCTCTCATCTTACAGAAACCGGGTCCTTAGATTTCTCGTTAACCCTTAGACTCGCCGGTTGCGACCTTCCCTACTGAAATAGCGATCAACTACAGCGATCAGGTTTCTGAGGTTTTCGTCCGTTCGATTGAGATTCTCGTCCGTCCGAGCCTGGGCCTCAGTCAGCCTGATTTGAGAGTCGACAAGCGCGGCAATCTTTTCATCCACGCCTTCGAATCTCCTCAAACTGGCGTTGGCGAAGCGAGTAACGATGTCTTCGAGTTGGCCTATCTTGGCGGCAGACTGTGCCTGGTGCTCAAGGATGAATTCCATTTTCTTTTCGAATTCTTCATTACTCATAGTTCTAGTTTAGCTGAACTGCTAGATTCAAGCCAAGAACCAGCCGCGCGTTAAGCCGCGGGGTCATGGATTTATTCTCTTCAACGATCCTTTAGAACATGGCCCAGCGCGCTCTGCAGCCTGGGATACTGAAACTGATATCCCGCCTCATTCAATTTAGCGGGCTCGACGCGCTGGCTGGACAGCAACAGCGCATCGGCCATCTCGCCAAATGCCAAACGGGCGCCGAAGGCGGGAATAGGAAACAACGTCGGACGGGAAAGCACTTTGCCGAGAGTCTTCGTGAATTCCGCATTCGTCACCGGATTCGGTGCGGCCACATTCACAGCACCGCTGAGTGTTTCATTAGTCAGCGCTCGCTTGATGGCGCCGACCACGTCATCCAGCGCAATCCAGCTCATCCACTGACGACCTGTGCCAATCTTCCCGCCCACTCCCATGCGAAATGGCGGCAGCATCTTCGCGAGCGCGCCGCCTTTTGCACTGAGAATTATTCCGAAACGAAGATTGACTGTGCGAATCCCCTTCTGCGCTGTTTCCTCGGTTGCTTTCTCCCACTCTACGCAGACCTCGGCGAGAAAATCATCTCCGGGCGGGCTCGACTCAGTGAGAATCTCGTCTCCGCGATTGCCGTAATATCCGATTGCTGAGGCGCACAGAAAACTCTTCGGAGGATGTTTGATATTTGCAAGCGAGTCGCTCAAGAGTCGTGTGCCCTTAACACGACTCTCTCGAATCCTCCGCTTCTTCTCTTCATTCCAGCGTCCTTCGGCAATGCTCTCGCCTGCCAGATGGATAACGGCGTCGAAGCCTTCAAGACGCGCGAGCGCAATGCTGTACCGCTCCGGACTCCACTCAATTTCCGAGTTCCCGGTGGGCGCATGACGAACCAGCCGAAGGACCTCGTGGCCGTCGCTCTCAAGCGACTTGATTAGGGCCGATCCAACCAGGCCATGCGATCCACTGATGAGAACTTTCATAAATGACGCTTCGACTTAGAATTACTGATTGGGAGTCTCATAAGATAACGCCCGCGCTCCAATTTCTCAATCATTGGTAGTGTCCAAAGCTCATTTCTGTAGCGCAAACTGTTGGTTTGCGTCGCAAGCTCGACAGCTTGCGTACACCAAACCAGGACACTACTCAATCATTTTTGTTGGCCCAAATTTGTTTTGCGTTTTCAACCAATCCGTGTAGAATGCGCCAGCCGGGAAGCATAAGGAAACGAGGACCTCAACGCCTCGCTTATCTTTCAACATTCTGGCCGCGTTCCTCATCCTTCTAGTTTGGCAGTTGCGAATAACTTTTCGGATGAGTGATTCCGTAGAACGGGCGCTTTTGCCTGTACTTCGATAGACTGGAAAGTCTGTCCTACCGTACAAAGGAGCAGTCTCACCATGCTTCACGCCAGACTATTCTTCGTTCTCTTACTCTTCGCAGTCATTGCCATTGTTCTCGCCTGGCCAGGTCACGGTCGGTCGACTTCCGTGCTTCGTCGCATCACCAACACAACCGAGGAAGGCCTCAGTCTGAATCCATCGATTAGCGGAGACGGACACCATATTGCCTTCGAGTCGACCGAAGATGTTGCGCATCTTGGCGGTAACAGCGGCTTTCGCGCACTGCACGCCGATATCTCGTCAGAACCCGCCGTCTTCGATCAGATAGGAACCACCAGGGCTGTGGCGCCGGCTATCTCTCAGGAGGGATCGCGAATTGCTTTCGCCTCAACAGACGACCTGGTTGGCAAAAACGCGGATCGCAATTCAGAGATCTTTCTGTTCGACGGGTCGGCGCTCAAGCAAATTACCAACACCACCCCTGCCGATGTTGCCACAAGAGTTCATGACGGCAACTTTCAGCCATCCATCACCGACGACGGAAGCTTTATAGCATTCTCCTCAAACCGCAATCTCGTAGGCCTGAATGCGGATCTCAATTTCGAGGTCTTTCTCTTCGATACCACAGCGGACACTT
>JBGPNE010000360.1:0-4245 GCA_041487335.1 Pyrinomonadaceae bacterium | reverse complement strand
GCTTGGTTATCTCTGCGTGGGGAAATTCACCCTTGCAAACCGGACAAACCAATATCTCTTCCAGTAGCATAAAATCTCCTAAAAATCGAAGCTCCAGGGTTGGTAAGGGAGCTTACTACAATTGCCTGACGGAACGTGCGAGCCTGGGACCGTGTGAAGCAAAGCGAACGGAGTATCGCGACATCGTGTAATTAATAAGCATTACGCCTGGTGGCCGGCTATCGAGCTATACTGCTGCTTCGAAAAGGGGCCATCTCCAGCCTTCTTTCGCCAATCGATGAGCTTTCGCATGCCCTCCTCCAGATCAACCTGCCAACGAAAACCAAGGTCTCGTTCGGAGGCCTCGACCGAGCCGATTCGGTTGGTGACAAAAGTCTGGCCGGCCGGCTGGTAATCAGTCTCCAAACTGCTGTTCGTAAGCCGCAGCAGGAGTTCTGTCAGCTCCTTGATAGATGTGCCAATACCACGACCGACGTTGTAGTTTTGCCCACTAATTTCTGACTGCATGGCCAGCAGGTTTGCCCGCGCTACGTCACCGACGTAAACAAAGTCGTATTGCTGGCTTCCGTCGCCATAGACGAGCGGCGGTAGACCTTGATCGATGCGATCCAAAATTTTCATCATTACGGCAATGTAGGCACCTTTATAGTCCTGACGCGGGCCGTAGACATTCATATAGCGCAGTCCCACCCAGCTGAGGCCATATCGATGGCCCAGAGCCCTAAACATGTGCTCTGCGGCGATTTTCGTTGCGCCATAAAAGGTGTAATTGTTGTAAGGATGATCTTCAGTCATCGGAATCTCAACGGCGTCACCGTAAACTGAGGCCGACGAAGAAAAGACCACTCGTTTCACTTTCTGTTTGATTGCCGCTTCAATGACATTGAACGTGCCGCGTATGTTCACGTCGAACGCCGAACGCGGGTATTCGTGGCACTGCAACAACCAGAGCGCCGCCAGATGAAACACTCCGTCCACTCCCGACATCGCTTGCTCGAGAATATCCTCGTGCAGAATGTCGCCGCCGTGCGGGAATATCCTCACTCTTGGGTCTTGCAGTGCCGCGCTTAGATTTTCCCTGACCCCGCGAAAGAAATTGTCGTAGATAACCACTTCCCCGACATTGGTCTCGACCAGCTGATCGACAATATGGCTGCCAATCAGGCCGGCCCCACCAATCACGAGAATTCTCTTGTCTTTCAGGTCCACTTTAACTCCTTCTTGGGTTAGAGGCTCCAAAATCGGCGATAGCTTCGACGACCGACTGGAGCATCTCGTCAGTCAGTTCCGGATAAATCGGTAATGCCAGGGTCTCATTCGCGGCACATTCACTCGCCGGAAAATCGCCCGCCTTGCACCCCAGGTCGGCAAAGCATTCCTGAAGATGCATTGGCACTGGGTAGTAGATCTCCGCGCCGATCCGGCAGTCCTTTAAGTAGGCCAGGAGCCGATTTCGTTCGCGGATTCGAATGACGAATTGATTGTAGATGTGGCGACCTTTGCCGGACTCCAGTGGCAAAACAATCCCAGGCACGCTAGTAAGCTCGCAGCTTATCATGTTGTCGTAACTAACACCCTGGCAGTTTTCTTGCATGCACTGAAGACTGTCGAGGGCGACATTCAACCCGGCTTGGGCAAAGAGACGGCGATAGGTTGATGCGTTGCGCTGGCGAGCCTCGGTCCAGCGATCCAGGTACTTTAGTTTCACCCTGAGCACGGCAGCCTGGATTGCATCGAGCCGAAAGTTTCCGCCGACAACCTTGTTGTAGTATTTCGGACGATAGCCATGGTTCCTGAACAGTCTGATCCTATCAGCCAGCTCGGGATTGCTGGTCGTTACCATGCCGCCATCGCCAAAGGCGCCGAGGTTCTTCGAGGGGAAAAAACTGAAGCAGCCAAAATCGCCGATCGACCCCGCCCGTCGGCCTTTGTACTCGGATCCGATCGCCTGGGCCGCATCCTCCAGGACGTAAAGATTGTGCCGACGGGCAACATCCATTATTGGATCCATGTCAGCCATCTGCCCAAACAAATGAACAGGGATCACGGCCCGCGTTTTTTCCGTAATAGCGGGCTCAATTGCGCTTGGATTGATGTTGTAGGTGAATGGGTCTATGTCAACGAAGACAGGCACGGCCCCTAAACGAGCGACGGCGCCGGCAGTCGCAAAGAATGTGTACGACGTTGTGATAACTTCATCGCCCGGTTTAATCCCGAATGCCATCAAGCAGACAAGCAAAGCATCGGAGCCCGAGGAGACTCCGATGCCGAAATCACACTGGGAATAGGAGGCCACGTCGCTTTCCAGCCCCTCAACTTCAGGCCCCAGAATAAACTTCTGGGAATCAGCCACGCGATCAATGGCGTCCCGTATCTCCTGACGAATCGTAATATACTGTGCGCGTAGATTGAGAAGAGGAATAGATTGCGTGTTCGGCTTTTCTGAGACCATAGGAGTTTTGAAGTCAGACCTTATTCATACTCTGTACGGAAAAGTTATACTGCCGGAAAGGGATCGGGCACCTCATTTCTCCGCCAGAATGGGCTTGTCCTCAGGCCAATCCAAACACCGCAATATCCCTGCTTCCACTTCCTTGTAACGCCATCCGCTTTCAGGACAAGTGAGGCTGCCATCGCGGTCCTGGCTCACCATACGGTGCCCGTGACGGCTGATCCAGCCTTTGCGGGCAGCAGGAACACCCAACATGAGAGCGTAATCAGGAACATCGCCTCGGACTACAGCGCCTGCTCCGATAAAGGCGTGACGACCGATCGTGGAACCACAGATGATCGTCGCGTTGGCGCCAATAGTGGCCCCACAGCGTACTAGTGTTTTCTGGTAAAGGTGCTGCCGCACGATTGCGGATCTGGGGTTGATCACATTGGTAAAAACACAAGATGGACCACAGAAGACGTCGTCTTCCAGTTGAACACCCGTGTATACAGAGACGTTGTTCTGGATTTTGACATTGTTCCCGATTATGACGTCACCCGCCACAAAAACGTTTTGGCCCAGGACACAGCGGTCACCAATGCGGGCATTAGCCGAGATGTGGCAAAAGTGCCAGATCTTGGTCCCCGCTCCTATGTAGCACGGATGATCGATGCAAGCGGTAGGATGGGAAAAGTAACTCCGCGCACTCATGAATAGGCTGGCAACCCCCTTTCCATTAGGCGTTCTTGAGGAAGGGTGATTGGTTCCCCATTCATAATCAGAGAGCGCTGGGCCGCCTGTAATACTTGGAGTACGCGCTGACCACTGCGGCCGTCCGTTAACGGTGGCTGACGAGTGATTATCGCGTCAAGAAATGCGTGGCACTCCAAAAGTAACGGCTCGGCGTCAGCAAAACCAACCACTTCGCCTTCACCCCTTATCGGAATCGGTTGACCTTCTTTCAGCTCGACCCTCTGATCGTACAATACCAGTTGTTTCGATACGTCATCGAAACTGGCCATCTTCTTTGAGCCGATGATCACCAAGCGTTGCTCTTTGTATGGATGGAGCCATGACACGTAAATATGCGCACGAACTCCGTTGTCAAAGAGCAAGTGGGTGACAGTCACGTCAGCGATGTTTGCCTGGACGTAGCTGCCGCCATGGGCTGCCACTTGGAATGGCATGCTCCCCATCAAGCGTAGGATTATGGCAATGTCGTGTGGCGCAAAGCTCCACAGAATGTTCTCCTCCCGGCGAACCTTGCCCAAGTTTAGACGGTTAGATGAAATGTAACACAGCTTGCCCAACTCGCCATCTCGTATCAATTCCCGCAACCGCACCATTGCCGGGTGGTATTCGAGAACGTGACCGACCATCAGAATCCGTCGGCAATCTTCAGCGAATTTAACTAGATCGACTCCTTGATCATAGGTCAAGGCCAAGGGCTTTTCGACTAAGACATCTTTACCTGACTCGAGGGCGCGGCGGGCTAATTCGTAGTGAGTTTCGGCAGGCGTGGCAATAACAACAGCTGCTAAGTTGCTTCGTAACGCCTCTTCGGAGCTGCTAACAACCTCCACGTCGTGTGCCAATTCTGCAGCAGTTCGGCGCCCAGAGTGCGTAACATCGCACACCATTTGCAGACAGCCGATCTGCGCAAAGTGGCGCACCAGATTCTTACCCCAGTGTCCGCAGCCGATTACAGCCAACGATGGCACTCTACTTATAGAATCGTTAACACTCATGACTGTCAATAAACGACAAAACTCCACTTAGGAATCGGAGCCGCCGATTCGCCTCTGAGGATC
>JBGPNE010000359.1:0-4247 GCA_041487335.1 Pyrinomonadaceae bacterium | reverse complement strand
ATCTATCGGTCGTTTCTTCCTTACATCGATAAATGGATAGTTACCGAAGTGCCGCTGACGGTCGAGAAGGCTGATGCTTTCGTTCCAGATAATTATTTGGAGGGATTCGGTTGCTCAGGTTCTCGCCAACTCGAGGAAGATCTTGTCGTCAATTTCTATGAGCGGCTTCGATAAATAGATTAGATCCTTCTCACTAATACAAGTTCGCAACTTCTTGTTTTCTCTGCTACCTGCCCATGTTACTCAACTTCAAATCCAGCACATCATGACGCGTGATGATGCCGATGATCCGGCCATATTCTTCCAATAGCACCGCCGAACTGGTTTGCAGGCGACGCGTAACTTCGTTCGAGCTTGAGTCGACGTCGAGAATCGGGAAACTCGCCTCCATTACCTCGCTCACCGGTGAATCTAACAGCTCATGATTGCGCACGACCTTGGCCAGCACGCGATTCTCGCGCATCGAGCCCACCGGTCGCCCATCTTCGAGTACCGGAATTTGCGTCAGGCCCATCTCATTCATCTTCGCCAGGACATCGCCAACCTTATCAGCCGGTGATACCCAAACAAGATTTCGCGGTGCCCGCTCACCCTTGGTTTCGTTAATCAAACCTGCGGTGATCTTCTGCGGCTCAAGCAGTCGCTTCTCTTTCATCCACTCATCTGAATGATGCTTGGTCAAATAATGTTCGCCTGTGTCGCAAACGATAAATACAATCACGGCCTGTTCGTCAGCATCTCGAGCAACGCGCAACGCAGCCGCGAGGTTTGTTCCCGTTGAGCCGCCGCAAAAGATGCCCTCCATTCGGCCTAATTGTCGCGACATCTCGAAAGACTCCCTGTCAGTGATATTGATTATTTCGTCGACGTACTTTATATGCACGTTAGGCGGCACCACTTCCTGCCCGATGCCCTCAACGAGGTAAGGGGTGGCCTCGATTAGCTTTCCTGTCTCTTTGTATGTCTTGAATACCGAGCCGTATGGATCAGCTCCGATGATCTTGATCCCGGGATTCTTCTCCTTCAAAAAGCGGCCGGTGCCGGAGATCGTGCCGCCGGTTCCGAGTCCGGTTACGAAATGGGTTATTTTACCTTCGGTGTCTTCCCAAATCTCTGGGCCTGTGGTTCTGTAGTGGGCTTCGGGATTTGCCGGATGAGAATACTGATCGGGATAGAAGGAGTTTGGCGTTTCGGCGGCAATTCTCTTTGCGGTCGACACGTAATGGTCAGGTGTCCCGGGTTTGGCGGATACTGGAGTTATTACTACGTCTGAACCGAGCGCCTTCAAGTAGCGCGACTTCTCTACCGATGCTTTGTCGGTCATCACAAAGATGCACTTGTAACCTCTGACCGCGGCCGCGAGCGCGAGTCCGATACCCGTGTTGCCAGAGGTGGCCTCAACAATCGTACCGCCTGGCTTCAGAATTCCCTCACGCTCCGCAGCTTCGATCATTGCGACTCCGATCCGATCCTTCACTGAAAACCCTGGATTGAGGTTCTCCATTTTCGCCAGCACTGTTGCTTTAGTTCCGCGCGCCAGCCGATCCAGTTTGACCAGCGGTGTGCGGCCGATGAGTCCGAGTACGTTGTCGTAATAGTTCATGACCAATCTCCGAAGCAGAAGTTGAATGGTCTATTTTTAGCAGAAGAGAACCCGGTTGCGCTATGTGGAAAGCACTCCGTCGCAGAGTTTTTAAGTAATCGATGCCAGCGATTATGGCCGGTCGTATTCCAGTGTATTTCAATATTCTTTAGCATGAGCAGAAGCCGCCAGGCTGGTTTGCATTATGTTCGTGGGTCAAACCAGTTCCAGATCTCTATTTCCTCAGGGTCTTTTCAAAGAAAGATAGGACCCGCTGTTCATACTCGTCCGGCGCAATTGAATATACATCCTCGTGCCTGGTTCCGTTGACGACCCAGAGTTCTTTAGGACAACATTTGGGCTATTTGATAGTAGACCGTCGAGAGGTTAGCGTAAAATTGCGGAAGCCGGTTTTGCAAACTCATAAATAAAAATGCTGAAGCCCGGATGTGCTCTCCCCTTCACATCCGGGCCTCAATCAAGGTCATCCACTTTTCAGAGGGTGACCGAGCTCAATTTCAATCAGAGAACTTAGTAACGACGATCCTTGTTGCGAAGCTTGTAGGTATACAGAGCTGCTCCACCGCCGCCAGCTAAGGCTCCAATGATCGCACCTTTCTTACCACCTGCGAGACCGCCCAAAAGAGCCCCTGCTACTGCGCCCCCCGCAGTTGTGAGCTTGTCGCGATGCTGGTCCCAAACGGAGCGGTTAGGATAATTGTCGTAACGGTAGTCGTTGTTGCGATACTGGTTGTTGCGATACTGGTCGTTGCGATAAACATCGTTGCGATTACGGTCGCCACGATAAACGTCATTTCTATTCCTATTGTCATTCCGCTGGTCGTAACGTCTGTCATAACCTGTTCTGTTGTTAATGGAGCGACTACGCGTCTGTGCGCCCGCAGGAATCGCTGTGACGCTGAGTGCGATCAAACAAATGACTGTTGCTATTAATTTTTTCATTTCTTGGCCTCCGTCCTGAAGCTTGGGCAAGGTGCATGCCATAGACTGTTACTTGCAGCAAGTTGAGGAATTGCCGGGATTTTCACCGCAGTATTGGCTTGCCAGCAATTTGACGGAAAGTCCTTTCGCTTCACTACTCGACGATTCGGTATGCGAAGGTTTATAAGATTTACCTTTTGGGGTAGCTGACAGCAGGCATGAACAAACCAGAATCACTCGCAATGTGCTTTGTTTCCGCCTTTACTCCACCCCTAAAGAGCTTGGACGCATAATTTGAGATGCTTTTAGCCTGAGTAAGTATGGGTGACGCTTCCGTGAAGATCCTTGTTCTCACACACGCTGAGGTTGAATGGCTTCTTCCTATGCGCGAGTGCATCGAGGTAATGGCCGAAACACTGGCCGCGCTCTCGCGAGAACAACTAGAACAACCTCTCCGCACAGTCATCAGACCCAGGAATGCCGCGGGGCTTATGGCGTTGATGCCAGCCTACCGGTCGGGCGATGAGGCCGCATTTGGGCTAAAGGCCATCTGCGTCTTCCCGGGAAATGTCGTAAGAGGAAAAGATGCACATCAGGGTAGCGTGATGCTATTTAGCGGGGAGACCGGTGAACTGCGTGCGCTGATGAACGCCTCCGCCATTACTGCCGTCCGTACCGCGGCGGTTTCAGCAGTAGCGACGCGACTGCTTGCGCGGGAAGATGCATGCGAGTTGGCGATCGTTGGCTCCGGCGTCCAGGCTCGCGCACATCTTGCGGCAATGGCCTGCGTCCGTCCGATCAAAAGAGCGCGTGTAGTGAGTCGAGAGTTGGAGCATGCACGCCGCTTTGCGAACGAGATGCAGGCAAACGTTCCTTTCGCGATCGAACCTGTCGGTAACGCAAAAGATGCATTGCGTGGAGCCGACTTGATTGTTACCGCGACCACTGCGCACGATTCCGTCGTGAAGCGGGAATGGATCGCTCCAGGTGTGCACATCAACGCGATTGGAACCTACTCACCAGTGACTCGCGAAATAGATACCGCCACCATGGCTGCCGCCAGTCTTTTTGTTGACTGCCGGGAGTCAGCGCTGAACGAGGCGGGTGACTACCTGCTGGCGGCCGGCGAAGGCGCCATTGGACCGGAAAACATCTGCGCGGAAATTGGCGAGGTGATTACTGGCGCAAAGCCGGGCCGGAATTCACCGGCCGAGATTACGGTCTTCAAATCCTTGGGGCTTGCGGTCGAAGACCTGGCATCTGCGGAATTTGTCTACAGGCAAGCTCTAATCAGGGGAGTGGGAACGTGGGTCGAGTTTTGAGCGCCGCTTTTCTGGGCCCCCTCACGAGTCGGAGCAAACAGACTGGGTTGAATCTGGACTTGAAGATGCTCAAGAGTCGCCGACTGGTTGATGAGCCGGCCTCATAGTTTGTTGACCTATAGGAGTCAGCCCTTATAATGGAATTCCTTGTGGCGGGGTAGCTCAGGTGGTTAGAGCGTGGGATTCATAACCCCAAGGTCGGGAGTTCAAGTCTCCCCCCCGCTACCAATGTTTTCAAAGACTTACAGGGGCCAACCTAGGCCGCTGTTCCTCTACTGTGGGGACTTTTGCGTCGGTCCTCTTTTCGCGTGCTGCAAGTGAGTTCATCGCGTGACGCAATCCCTCGTTTGTAGCTAGCGTGTAAATCTGTGACGTGTGGACATCCGCATGGCCCAGCAGCT
>JBGPNE010000358.1:0-4249 GCA_041487335.1 Pyrinomonadaceae bacterium | reverse complement strand
CCCGGCAGCGCCGCGCTTGACCCATTCGGCCGGGCGGCCCTATCATCTGCCGGCGCCGGGGGTTGCGGGCGGGTGTGGGGGGCTTGTCGGGGGGGGGGGGGGGGGGGGGGGTCGGGGGGTTGGGGGTTGGGGGGAGGCAGGGGCAGCGGTCAATGTTCAGTGGTGAAGTGGTCTGTAGGCAGTAGGCAGTGGTCAGTACCGCTCCTGCCTACTGCCTACTGCTTTTACGCTGCTCTTCGAAGCTCTTCAAAGTGCTGTTTTGCAGCTAGCTGTTCTTTGCTAATCAGCCTGATTCCTTTTGCAAGACCGAGAAATTGCATGGTGCGAATCCCCCACCAGTTGACGTCAATTTCATACCAAGTCAAGCCATGTCTAGCCGCTCGTGGATGGGCGTGATGATTGTTATGCCAACCCTCGCCGAACGATAACAGCGCCACCCACCAGCTATTGGTTGAGTCGTCATTAGTTGCGAAACGGCGGCTTCCCCACATGTGAGTGGCTGAGTTGACGAGCCATGTCGCGTGTAGTCCCACAGTGACGCGGAGGAATGTGCCCCAGAACATCAATGGCCAACCGCCAAGGGCAAGCAGGACAATTCCGCAAAGAATCAAGGGAACGAAATACAGCCGATTTAACCAGACGTGAACAGGATCTTTCATCAGGTCCGGAGCGAAACGCTGCATCACACTCTCTTCGTGCTGTTGTGCAGTGCCGCGCAGAATCCAACCCATGTGCGACCACCAGCGTCCGTCGCGCGGCGTGTGTGGGTCACCAGTAACATCGGTCTTTGAATGGTGAATGCGATGTGTCACAACCCAGTTGATGGCTCCTCCTTCGAGAGCAAGTGTGCCACAGAAGGTCAGGAAATATTCAACGGCCTTCGGGGTTTTGTAGCCCCGATGAGTCAGTAGCCTGTGAAAGCCCATGCCAATGCCGAGACTCCCCGAGATCCACCACAGCACGAGAGTTACTAGAAGAACCTGCCAACTAAACATGAAGAGTGCGGCGATTGCGCCAACATGAAAGATCGCCATGAAGATTGCTGTATTCCAATTGATGCTCTTGCGCAGATTAAGATTGCTGGTTTTGCTATTCATAGAAGACTCCAGAGTCGAAATTCAGTCATCTTGCTTACGATGCAGACTGACAGTGCCATCGTAGCAACTTCTGAGGGCAACGGTTGTAATAGTTATGTAACCATCAATGGAGGGTTAGTTTGAGCCTACTCACGACGAGAATGGATTGGGCCAGACAAACCCCTTCAACTTGCAAGGCCGAGAAATATAGTGCATTATTCAAGGCGTTTACTCCTTCTCTCAGGCATCAACGGTGATGCGCCACGCCTCTGTAATGGCTTCGGCGTCTTAGATGGTACGAGAGCAGGCAATGAAAACCTGAAGAAGCTGCTCAGTTGAGCGCCCGAACGCGAGCCTTCGCTGCCACCGTTACCGAAGCCACCTTTGATTCGAAGCTTCTCTTAATGCTCCTGTCGAGCAGAGGAAAAATACATCTTATGTCTGTCAAACTTTACGTCGGGAATCTCTCGTTCCAGACTTCGAGTGATGATCTGCAGCAACTGTTTGCCCAGGTGGGCACAGTAGAATCAGCCACGGTTGTGGAAGACCGTGATACAGGACGCTCCCGCGGCTTTGGCTTCGTCGAGATGGCTTCGAAGGAAGAAGGTCAGAAAGCAATCGACGAGTTTAACGGCAAGGACTTGAACGGCCGCAATTTGACAGTCAACGAGGCGAGGCCGCGCGAGGATCGTGGCAATCGTGGCGGCGGTCGTGGCTTTGGCGGCAACCGCGGTGGCGGCGGCGGCCGGAATTTCGGAGGTGGCGGAAGCAACGACCGCTCACCTCGCTGGTAACAACTAGCAAATAGTGAATGGTGAATAGCGAATGGTGAAGACAAAAGCCGTTTGCTATTCACCGGGAGCTAGCCCGAGCCTTGTCATTCAAACGCCTTATTTACGATTTACTCTTTACTATTTACCTAAAGAAAAGAAAGGGACTTATGGACAAGCAGACTTACGCGATTGGCGATCGCGTCGAGAAGTTATGCGTGGTTTGCCAGGAGGAACGCGGTCATGTTGTGGCTTCAGTTACCAAACGAGGCTTGATTTCGCGCGTTACCTGCCCGAAGTGCGGCACACGAAGCTCGTTTTCTAGTGGAACGAAGCTAACTGGAGGCCGCTCGAAATCGGTAAACAGCGAGCCGTACGACAGGACCCGCACCTATCGAACGGGCCAAACCATGATTCATCCAATGTGGGGAGCGGGCGAAGTGACTGCGTTGATCGAACCGCGAAAAATCGACGTGCTCTTTGCGGATCGCATTCGCAGACTAATCCATTCGCGAGTTGATGCCTAGGCGCGGCGACGCGCAGTAAAGGCGCTTGTAGAATGCCTTTCAATCTGAGGTGATCGGAAGCGCTCCACTTTCCCCGACTTTTCCGTTGGATTCCAGCCGTCGCGGCAGTCTTACTCTTCCCGCCGCAAACAGCGCTAGCCAGGCTACACCTGAGCTTGCCGAGAGCAAGCCTGAGATGATCGTAAGCGTGCGGGGTGTGATGGCCCGAAGCGACCAACCGGCGATTGCCGTCGAGAAGCTCCAGACGAGAAGCTCCGTCGCTCGATCTGTAGTGGAAACACGACCACGCAGATCATCGGGGACCAGACGCATCAGCAAAGTTTCCTGAATAGCAAACTCAGCCCCGAGCAAGATTCGTGCGATGAAAAGAAGTACACAGGCTAGCCACAAATTGGGCATCACTCCAATAAGCGCGAAGAGAAGGCCCTGAACCGTCAGGCTCCAACCGATGAAGCCGGCGGTCCTGCCGACAAACTCTAAATAAGATCCAACGCGTCGCGCAATCATCATTCCGATGAACAGGCCCATTCCAGCGGCGAAGTAGAGCGCAGCAACGGCAGTATCACCGCTGATCCCGCGCTCTCCAGCAAAAACAATTCCGCCCAAACGATCTGAGATCAGATTGATCGCACCGCCGCCAGTGGCCCAGAGCACATTGATGCCGAGTATTGCCGCCACTGGCGCATGGGCGATTATGTAGGACCAACCCTCGCGTATGTCCGACCAGTAACTTCTGTGCCGCTTGTTGGCGTTGTCTATCAACTCCGTAAATTGCGCTTTTGTCTCTTCCTCCGGAATCAGCCAGACGGAATACGCGGAAGCGATGAATGACGAGGCGTTAACAATGAAAGCTGCCTGATAGCCGGCGTTTGCCGCCGTCCAGCCTCCAAGCGCGGCGCCAAGGGACATCAGAAGAAAGCGCGACGAAAACATCAGGGCGTTTCCCGCTAGCAGATCAAGCTCGCCTGTGATGTTGGGAACGGCGGCATTCTTTGCTGCTTCAAAGAAAGCACCAAACAACGAGAGCAGCGCCGTGCAGACGTAGGCAATCCAGAGATCTTCAGGCTGGTGGACCAGTAGCAAGCCGAGGGCAATTCCTACCCGTGCAACGTCGCTTACGATCATCACAGTTCGGCGCGACCAACGATCAACGAACGCGCCAGCCAGTGGAGCGAACAGCGTGAAAGGCACAAGCCGGGCTACAAGCATGATCGTGGTGACTTCCGGGTCTCCATGCGATACGAGGCGCACCAACCCCAGGCCGGCAATGAAATTGAACCAGTTGCCGAGTTCCGAAATAACCTGCCCCCACCACAATCGTCTGAACGAACGATTGCTGCGCAGCAGTTGCATGTAGGTTAGTGAAGCCATGATGTGCCCGACACGGCGACACGATGCCGCGGCGACGCGGTGATCAAGTTGGCGGACCCGTTCTCAAGGTTTGCACACCCACCTTCGCTTCTCGGTCCGTTCTGTCGCCGCCTGTCGTGTCAAGAGTGTCCGCCCACTAAAAAAGCCGCCAGTCCCACCAGCGGCTCGCAACCGTTACACTTTCTTGAGGACTCATCCACCAGCAAACATCTCAAGTTGGATGGTTTCGTAACTCATCAAACTATCAACTACAAACGGACAACTGCGTCTTACCCGGGTCGCGATCCCGACTTGAGTTGCTGGCCCGTTCTCTTCCCCTCCGCCGCGCACGGAGGCGTGGGCCAGCAATGGACGTTTTTGGACAGGATAAATTTTGGTTTCAGCTATCTCTACTTCAATTAGAGATCGGCTAGGTTCTGGGCTGTGCTGCCCGATTCGCACCGAAGCAGTCACCGCACAAAACCGGTCTTCCCGTTGAAGGCTTGAATGGCACGGTGTCAGTCTT
>JBGPNE010000357.1:0-4254 GCA_041487335.1 Pyrinomonadaceae bacterium | reverse complement strand
TTGTCAATGCCCCATGCGAAGCATGCGCCGGTGATCGCGAGAACGCCCCAGGGCACATCTGGATCTAGTTGTCCTCCCCAGGAAAGAAGAAGGCCACCGCAGGTTATCGCGGCCATCCCCCAAGCGATACGGCGATCGAAATTCTCTTTGAAAATAAACCAGGCAAGCATCGCAGTGAAGACGCCTTCCAAGTTGAGTAGTAGTGAAGCTGAAGACGCGGGAGTCAGGGCAAGACCAAACATTAACAAGACGGGGCCGATGACGCCGCCGGCAAGGATAGCGCCCGTTAACCAGGAAATGTCAGAGCGTTTCAACCGCGCCTCTCGCGTGCCTCCTTTTGATTGGGTACGGAACCACGACCAGATAGCCAGGCCTATGCCCGAACCCAAATAAAGCAGACCGGCTAGCATTACAGGCTGTGTCTTGCCCAGTAAAATCTTGGAAAACGGTGTGCTTGCTCCGAAGAGCACCGCCGCCAGCATGGCGAACGAGACTCCGGTCAGCGATGTCTCTCGGCGCATCTTAGTGGTCATGGCTTTTTCCAGTACTCGGCGGCATGCCTTCGTCGACTTTGGAATTAACCCAATGGCCGCTTGCCTTCGAGTGACAACTAAAATTTCAGGCGAAAAGAAAATTGCAGTCTTCGTGGCGGCTGCGCGGCAACAGCCTTCCCGAAGAAAGGCGAGCTGAGATTGCCGATAAACCCGGCATAGTTCACTTCATTGAGAACATTGAAGGCGTCTACCGCTAAGGTAGCTTTCACGCCTTCATCTTTCTTCTTGCCTTTGCGCACAGAGAAATCCCGCGACCATCGAAGATCGAGATCGGCGTAGGTGGGACCCTGCAAACTATTTCTAGGTACTCCCGGACGCGCGTTGGCAGTGCCTGTGTGAAACTGATCGAGGCCCGTAGTCAGCGTGTAGGGCTGTCCTGAATAAAGCGAGACAGAGAGACCGAGATTGAACAGTTTCCCGGGGTTGATGGTTCCGAGCAGCTCGAAACGATGGCGGCGATCAAAATCGGAACGGCCCCACTCGCCTGAAAGATCATAAGCGTTGGGCGGAAAGTAAGTAATGCCACTCGTGTTGTCGTGAGCCGACGATAGGCGATATTGCGTCATGCCGTTGAAGAAACGGGTTACGTTACCTCGCATAGTGATTTCGAGTGAGTCCGTAACCCGTCGCCCCGCGGACTCGATCTCGCGCAGCACTCCGATCGAGGAATCGGGTCGGGCAGAGTAATTAGGCGGCAAGGGCGCGTTTATATCGCGCGAACGAAATTGATCCATACCACGAGAACCCAGATAGGTAACTGCCAATGTAGTTGATTTTTGAAGCTGACGTTCTAAGCTGAAGCTGTACTGGATGGTGTAAGGAATGTTGATGTTCGGTTCCAATCGGGTCACGCTGACAGGTTGAGCGGTAAAGGTTCCGTTCGCACCCAATGGATCAGGATAGCCTGGGTTCACGAGCACATATTGTCGCAGTCTCGATCCATTGAATAGCAAGATATCCTGAATCGGCCGAGCACCGGAACGATCGTCGAAAATACCGGCACCGCCACGGAAGACCGTCTTCTGACTGTTGCCTGGAGCATAAGCAAATGAGAAGCGCGGTGCAAAATTGTTGTTGTCGTGAAAATAATTCTGCCAGTCATAGCGCAACCCAAGCGAGAGCATGAGATTCTTGCGCAGATGGTAATCATCCTGGGCAAACAACCCGATAACCTTTTCGAGAAAAACGATGTGCCCGTTCCCCTGTTGCTGCACGAACGAGAACGGACGGTGCTGCCCGTAGTCAGCTAGATTTGAGAAATAAAATGTACCCGCAGAGTTGATGTTGTTGTCGAAACCGCGACGGCTCAGGTCCGGAACGTTAATGCCCCCTTTGATCAGGTGCTTGCCCGTTGAATAAGACAGGATTTCCATCAACTGCGCATGATATTCCGTTCGCAGAAAGTCGGCCTGCGCACCGCCGCCTGTGAAAGCGTCAAGTACAACGATCTTACGATCCGGCGTGGTGCTCATTGCAGACTGGCGTTCGACGCCTAGCAGAAGACGAAAGTTATTAACCAACTTAGGCGAGAGCACGGTCTGCTGGCTATAGGTGATCTCCTGCTCCATGTTGCGAGAGTTAACACCAGCTTCTGGAAGGGTGGTCCCGCCGACGTTCAGATTATTTACGCTCTCGACCAGCAATGAGTCGCGAATGGAAAATGTATTAGTGTCGCTGAGCGCGTGACTAACTTGACCGGCAAGCAGCAAAGTACGCGACGGCGCGGGAACATTTGCCCTGATTGCTCGCACTGGTCCCTCGGCAACGACTACTGATTGAAGATCCTCTTCTTTACGACTCACTGACAGGAGAAACGAAGTCTTCTTGCTGCGACGCACGGGCCCGCTTAGATAACCTTCATAAATACGACGCTGCTCGGTAGGCCGTGTCAATGCAAATGGATCGCGAGCGTTGAAATGAGCATCGCGAAAGATGAAGTTGAAAGTTCCGTGGTATTCAGGGGAACCGGGCTTGGTGGTCACCTCGATGCGCCCACGGCCGGGACGCTGATATTCCGCTGAATACGGATCTTGATTGATTTTGATCTCTTTAATTGCGGAAGGAGAGACTCCAAGATTATTAACCTCCATGCCATTCACGACCAGGGTCACTCCGCTGGTTCCGACGCTGCCCTGGTCCAGGAACCGCGACATCGCGGCAATGTAATCCTGATCGAACACCGGTAAGTTGCTCAGCGACTGCTCAGTCAAAGCAACAGTATCTTTATTGTCGCTCGCTTCCGTGCTGATTTTAGCGGGCTCGCTGGTTACGGTCATATCCTGACGCAAGCTAGCGATCGCCATTACCACTTGCAGCGGCGCGAGTGGCTTTGAACCAACAGTCACATAGAGGGTAGTCGATTCGAATCCTTGATAAGACACTTGAATGTGATATTTGCCGGCCGCAATCCGCTTGAATTGAAAACTCCCCGCCTGATCGGTAGTCGTGGACTGTGCTGCGGGGGTGCTCGCGGCCAATTCAACGCGCGCACCGACAATGGCAGCGCCTGCCTGATCCTGGACCACTCCCGAGATTGAAAAACGCGCAGATGGTGACTGCGCCTGGCCCGTGAAGGAGCCAATCAGAACTAAAGCTGCAAGCCACGCCGCACGACTCATTGATTTAACGTTCTCCAGGTTGCCTACTGAAAGTGACTCGGAACAAAACCGAGGATCGAATCATTAAACTGAGACTTGTCCAAGACCGAGTCGCGATTATACCATCCGCCATGACTGCGGCATGCTGGGACAGTCGGACGCGGATGGCCCTCAGAGCTTGTTTCTCTCGCTGGTATCAATGTATAAAGAAGCTCCCCCGCTAGCAACCCCCCTCGGAACCATTGCCACGTTTGACAAGGAAGGAAACAAACACGTGACTAAGAGAATAAGTAGCGCAGTAGCTCTCATTTTCGTGTTCAGCTTGGGCCAATTTGCTCTTGCGCTGAATACCAACGCTCGTACAATTGCTGCAACAACCGCGTTCGCTCAGGAGAATCAGAACCGGCGTGAGGACAGGCGGGATCGCAACCAAGGTCGGCGGCGGCGGCACAGAAGGCATCGCCGTCCCGGGATGCAGCGGCAAGACCGTCGGGAAGACCGGCGCGGCAACCGGAACAGTAATCGTCCTCCGTCCTAAAGAACGGACTGCAAGCCAGAGACGGTTTTTCAGGCGTCGACAACGAGAGAACGCTCATACTCCTTTGCTTAAAGTTGTATGAGCGTTCTTTGTTTATCTAGAATTCACGTTGACTTTGTGTAGCAAAGTTCTTTACTTTACATACAACTTGCGCATTTTTTGTGGCATATAATTCTTAGCTGGAAGTGACGAAACTATGAAGCGACCATTAATGGTTATGCTTTTGGGTGTGGCCATGGCCTTATCAGCATCAGCTCAGAATTTTGAAGCCAAGACGTTAAAGGCTAATGATTCAGGACTGACTGACCCGAAGGAGCTTGAGGCGTGGATGGATCAGTTCTTGGCCGAATATCTTAGACACCCATATGCTAGTCTCGGATTTGTTCTCGTAAAGGATGGCAAGATTTTCTTTCAGAAAGGATACGGCTACGCCGATGTTGACTAAATCTGAGTGTTTTCCTAAAGAGCGCGGAATTGCCGGAAAGTATTTATGAGGGTGTCGCCAACTTGAGAGCAACAGGACACCTCTCCCGGCTCGTTGCGGTCGTGGTGACGGCACCTTCAC
>JBGPNE010000356.1:0-4261 GCA_041487335.1 Pyrinomonadaceae bacterium | reverse complement strand
CTCTGGCGATGTTCTTGGCGTCATGTTATGCACCTCCCTCGCGTAGCTTCTGCGCGGCATATTGATATGCCTTAACGATGTTGACGTACCCCGTGCAGCGACACAGGTTGCCGGAAATAGCGTGGCGAATTTCATCATCGGTCGGGTCGGTATTCGCGCCCAGGAAAGCGTATCCGGTCATCAGCATTCCGGGAGTGCAGTAGCCGCATTGCAGACCGTGCTCCTGAACGAATCCGTCCTGCAAAGGATGCAGCTTGCCGTCCTGTTCGAGACCTTCGACTGTAGTTATCTCGCGCCCGTCGGCTTGCACGGCGAAAGCGGTGCAGGACTTGATGGCCCGCCCGTCCATCACGACCGTGCAGGCCCCACAGTGGCTGGTATCGCAGCCGATATGAGTCCCGGTGAGCCGCAAGGTTTCGCGGATGAAATGGACCAGGAGCAACCTCGGCTCAACCTCAGCCGCGTGTTCAACGCCATTGACTTTTACTTTGATTGCAACTTTAGCCATCGTTAAGCTCCTCCCTTCGCGCGTTCGAGCGCTCGGCTGAGCGCGCGTGCAGTGAGTACACGAACAAGATCCCGCTTATAGTCGGCCGATCCTCTGAGGTCGTCCATCGGTTGAGACTCCGCGGCCGCCAACTTGGCTGCTTGTTTGATTGAGGACTCGTCCAGCGTCTTGCCAACCAGGAACGCTTCCGCTTTTTTTGCTTTTATCGGAGTGAGGCCGACATTCGTCAGGCCTACGCCTGCTCGCTGGCAAATGCCCGCGCCGTCCAATGTGATCTGCACCGCGACACCTGCCGTCGCAAAGTCGCCGACTTTTCTTTCCAGCTTCAGGTATGCTCCGCCACTCGCCGACGGGGGAAACGGAATCCTGATCTCCGTAAGTATTTCCTCCGCCTCCAAAGCCGTAGTGAACAGGCCTGGGAAAAAGTTTTCGATCGCTATCTCTCGCTGCCCCTTTGGTCCGGTGGCAACCACGGTCGCCCCGAGCGCGAGCATCGTGGCCGGATGATCATTTGCGGGATCGCCGTGGGCCAGATTCCCGCACACCGTCGCTTGGCTCCGCACCAAGGGGTCGGCGATCACTTTCGCTGTGTCCGCAAGTATCGGGAATTTTGACTTAACCAGATCGGAAGTCTCGAGTTCGTGTTCCCGCGCCAGCGCGCCAATCCTTAATTGACCGTCGCTTTCCGAGATGTAATCAAGACCGGGTATACGATTGATGTCGACGATGTACTGAGGTGACACAAGCCTCAACTTCATCATCGGTATGAGGCTCTGGCCGCCGGAGAGTAGCTTGGCATCCGAGCCCAGTTTCTGGAGTAGAGAAAGTGCCTCGTCCAAGGTGCGAGGCGAAAAGTATTCAAAACTCCGAGGTATCATAGGACTTCACCTTCCTACATCGGATTCGATTTTACGAATGCGCTCAATCAGGGAGAAAACGATGCCGAAACAGCGAAAGACAGACTTCGCTGCTCAGGACTGACAGAACAGCTAAAAGCCACCTCCGGGATGGGTTGCCGGCTATTGTGCTGCTGAGAAGTTAAGGGCGAAAGAACGAGATCCGAACCGGCTCAGACACCAATAGTTCACTACAACGATGACTGCAAGATCTCAGGAAAAATAATTACCCAAGACGAAAGAAACTGGCTTTAGTTCCGTCGAACGGGAGCATGATACGTACGGTTAGTCTAAACGTCAACGCTGGTCCAATCTGTTCACCGTGCAAGATCTGTTGTAGCATCTGCCCGCTTCTTGGTCCCGTTCGCAGCGAACAATCTTCTGGAAATTCATTTTGGCAACTAAGATTCTGCTTGGAGGTAGTGATGGCGTTTAAGATTGAAGAGCGCTTCGAGGTGCAAGCGCCCGTCGAGCGGGTGTGGAAATACTTGATCGACCCTGCCAGTGTGGTCCAATGCCTTCCCGGCGCGGAGCTGCTTGAGTCGCAAGACGAGCACACATTCCTCGGGGCGATTAAAGTGAAGGTGGGACCGCTGTCTATGTCCTACAAGGGCCAGGCCAAGTTCACCGAAGTAAATGAGCAAACTCATCAGGTCCGAATGGTGGGGGAAGCGCGTGAGGTAGGCGGCTCCGGGTCCACCAAGGTCACGATGCTGAGCACAGTAACGCCCCTTCCAAGCGGAGGTTCGGAGGTCCTGGTTAACGCCGAGATCGACCTGGTGGGAAAGATCGTCCAATTCGGTCGCGGAATGATTGAAGAGGTCTCCAGGCAAATGTTCCGACAGTTCTCGACCTGCGTAAGGCAGCAGTTGGAAGTTGCCGATGAGACTCAACCCGCAGAGAAAGTTGCCACAACTGAAACGAAAGCGGTGAGCGCGGCCCAGCTTGTGTTTCTTGCGCAGTGGGCCATGATCGTGCGCTTTTTCAAGCGCCTGTTTGGAAAAGACAAGGAAGTGGAATCATAGTTACTAACATATTGGGATGGACTGCAACAGCGGTGATATTTGCTGCTGCCATTGGCATGATTCTGACATGGAATCAGCAATGATGATTGGCCTGATTAGAGAGTGAAGAACTTTCGGATGCGATCGAGCAGATCGCCCTGGTGGCGGCGCATACGCGCGCGTTTTGCTTCTTCATTCAACCCCTCACGAATAGCCTCAAGCTCCGCTCGGCGGAGCGCGAGTACCTGTGAGATATCCTCGGCAATTTCAGGCCGTCTACTAAGAATCCCATCAAATGCTTCTTTATCCAGCCGATAACACTCAATGTCGGTCAGCGCGCTAACAGTGGCCGAGCGTGGCGCTCCGGTCATCATCCCCATCTCGCCAAAGAAATCTCCTTCGTGCAATTTAGCAACTTTTTCGCTAGCAGTGCTTCCATCCACGGTCACATGAACTTCGGCCTCGCCCTTTGTGATGATGTAAAGCCAGTGCGCTTTCGCTCCTTGCTTGGTGACGGCCTCGCCGCGCACAAACGGCGCGAGGCGGAGATGTGGTGCTAGAGCGTGTTTCTCTTCGTCGGTCAGAGTGCGAAAGAGCTCGACGTGGTTAAGCGCTTCGACTCTTCGATTGACTTCCCTTTCACGTTTGAGCTCGCGACGCTCTTCGCCTTCCTCGGTTATGAAAATGGAGTGTGCTGGGATTGAAAGGGGGATGCCAGCTCGGCGCAGAGAAAAATAGATACGCGAACGTACGACCGAATTGGTTGGGTCGTCTTGCGCGAGATCGGTCAACCAATAGCGCACAGCATAGCTTCCGTAACTTTCTTTGAAGTCCATTAACACGCAATTGGGCTGAGGTTCGATGGCGACGTTTGGGATCGGCTCAGCGCGCAGCGCAGTTTCAACTGTATCGATAACGTCAGTCGGCGCGTAGCGGTAGTCAATGTTGAAGTATACCCACTGACGGTGCTGGTGCGGAGCGCCTGTTCGGCGACCAAGCACAGTTATCTGCCCTTTCATCAGCACACTGTTTGGGATGACAATGGTGTCCCAGTTGCGGGTCTCGATCGCAGTGTGCCGCCAGCGAATCTCTTTCACACGGCCCTCCTGGCCGTCTATACGCACCCAATCGCCGACGCCGATCGCGCGTTCCATCTGGAGCGCCATCCCGCCCATCATGTTGCCGAGTGTGTCCTGAAACGAGAGACCGATGACTGCAGTGATTACCGCCGAGGTCGCGACGATTCCACTTATGTCAACGCCGCTGCTGGAAAGCAAGGTGATCGCTACGATGATATAGGCGAAGGCTACGAGCAGATCGCGCATGATGCGCGGTGGTTTGAGTCGGACGGCATCGAGTGCGACCTCAAAGACAAGCACGCTTGTAAGATTGACGATGGCGAATCTCTGGACGAGAACCGAACCCCATCGTACCCATCGAAATGAAGCGTTTGCTTGACCAACGCCGGAAGAAAGGAGCGAGCCTGCGATCAATAGTCCGCAGAATGACAATGCGAATAAGAGCACAGACGTGCGAACGCGCATGCGCGCAGGCTCAAGCATCGCAAACAGAACTGCAGCCAGGACGAGGAACGCCAGCGAAACCCAGATGAAGGCGTCTCCCATTTCAGCCGCAGTTTGTACGTTCTGCCAGAAGCTCATACTTTAAGGATTATTTGACCTGGCTTTGAATGATCGAAACGATGCGGTCGGATTTTATCACGGGGCAGAGCCGCGAGTGGCGAAATGTATATCAAAACTTCTCTCAAGCTCATCGAGCGTCATATGGATCGAGCCGGCATGCTCCTTCTGTTTGCGTCGAAACCGGGGTCTTATATGAACTTTTCATCCTGT
>JBGPNE010000355.1:0-4265 GCA_041487335.1 Pyrinomonadaceae bacterium | reverse complement strand
TGCGCGCGCCGAGACGCCAAGCCGCTTTGCTAATTCCTTTTGCGTCAGCGATGCGAACTCGTCGTTTCCGCCGGCAGCCATCTCGGCCAGCATGTTTCTTAAGATCACGCCGGGATGCGTAGGTCTAACTTTGCGTTGGATGTTTCTTTCCTGCATAGCAAGTCTCTTTCAGTGATAGTCCTCGAAGTTTACGTCACTCGCGTCGCCGCCCGCAAACGTGAATGTCAGTCGCCAGTTCTTATTGACCTTCACGGCCCAGGTGCCGGCTCGGTCTCCCTTCAACTCATGTAGACCGAAGTGCGGAAGAGCAATGTCCTCCAAACTACCAGCAGCGTCGATCACGTCAAGCCGGTCGCGAAGCCGAGCGGAGAGTTCTGGCGGAATCCCTCGCTTGCTATTGGTTTCGAAGAACTCGCGCAGGCCCTTATGTCTGAATGAACTAATCATTCCCGCGCATATTATCCCAAGGGTTGCGCCGAACGGTAACCCGACCTTACGCTTTGCAGTAAATTAGCTCTGTGCTAGTCTCACCAAACATTTTTCCCAATTTCTGAAGATGACTTACGGAGGAGCCCAGCCAATGCAGTCAATTACCGCGACCGAACTGAAGGCGCGACTGGATAACGGCGAAGACGTGCAAATTGTCGATGTACGCGAGGCAAACGAAGTGGCCATCGGGCGCATTCCCAATTCAATTCACATTCCGCTGGCGCAGGTGCTGGAACGCATGTCCGAGATCGATCCGAATCGCGATACGGTCGTGCATTGCAAGATGGGCGGCCGCAGCGCGCGCGCGATTGAGGCTTTGGAGCGCTCCGGCTACTCGGGCAAATTGGCGAATCTAACGGGCGGAATTATTGCCTGGTCCAACGACGTCGATCCCAGCGTACCGAAGTATTGAGGCGATCGAGTTGGTGTCCTGCGCCAGACGTCACCCATCCCGCCCGCGCCAATCTTTCAGCGGACTTCGCTCCGCCGACCCGCGATCGAGCGCCAACTGGTGCGGCGGAAACATCAATTGGCCGAGCAGCGACTGATCGCTGCTCCAGCTTAAAGAGCTAGAGGCTCGCCGGGATGGCGAAGCTTCCTGGCCTCCTCAAGGAACTCCTTCGCATCTTTGGCCGTTACAATCGCGCTGGCACTCAGCGCCAGATCGTACCCGTAGAACTTGCGAATCGCATTGAGAATGGATATTTGCAATTCGTTTAGCGGCGCATCGCTCAGATCGACTTCCCGCATTAGTGTTTCATCGAGCGTCGACGATGGGCCTGGATAAAATTTCCAGTCAGGCCAAGTGTGGTGGGCACGCTGGGTTGAAGTAAACACCTCAGTAAACGGCGGGGCGGTGTCCTGCCGCGGCCCCAGAGATCCAAGGCCCCACTTCTGTTGCATCGTCTGCAGGAAAGAGCAGTGGTGCATCGGGCTGTTCACAATCGTGTTCGCTGCGATGTTTGCCGACACCATCACCATCGGCACGCGAACACCCAGCCGCTTGAAATCAAAGCCCTCCTGTCCCACTCCAGTGTTGAATTGCTTCGGGTCGGGTGAGGTGGCGGACGGTGGCGGAATATGATCAAAGCCACCACCGTGTTCGTCGAAAGTGATGATGAGCAGAGTGTTCTTCCAGTTATTCCCGATGGCCGAGTGGGAACGACGAATCGCCTGGTAGATTTTCCAAACGATCCGGTCGCCGAGCAAAACGCTGCCTGGGCCGCCATCCGAATAGATCGTCGAGTCGAACGAAGACGGGTGCATGTCATCATGCCACAGGACGTCTTCGAAGAAGTTGATGAAGTGGGGTTCGATGAACGAGTACTTCGGCAGTTCACCCGCCGCGCAATCGTGGAAGAAATTCCTGAAGAAGGGCCATCCGCCCTCGAAGTACCGGAAGTAGTCCTCACCAACCTTGTCCTTCAAATCGCCCCAGTGAATCAGCTTGGTAAAAGGTACGGCGAGGTCCTCGTAGACACGCCAGCTACCGATTCCGAACTTAGTCTCCATCAAATCGAATAGCGTCGGCCCCTTGCTCGATACGGCCCAGCTGTCGAGATTCCATGGAGCATCGCCGTCAAGCGGCGGGTTGTTGACCCAGCCCCAGGAAGTGGCGGCGTGCCAGAACGCGCGGTTGCACCAGGTCTGGCTTGGCACCGCACAGTACCAGTGATCAAATACTGCGAACTGCTGCGCCAGGCCGCTGAGCACGGGGATAGAACTCGGTGTAAAGCACTGCATGATCGCCTTGCTCTGATCGGCGGCTGAACCACACCATTTGGGCAATGCCGTCAGGGTATTGAAGTAGTCCCTAACAAAGCCTTGCATGTTAGGAATGCCTGGCGTGAGATCGCCTGAGAACAGTTGGGCGGTCACGTGATCGAATACCTCGCCCGGATCGGGAAAGGGTTCATGGAAGTTGGTTTGTGTCGAGACCGGAACCAGGTTGCCGTTCTCATCGGGGTTCGTCAGGTTGTTGCCCACGACCCCTTCAAAGTGCTTCCCCTGCGGAACGCCGTTCTGGTAAAGATAGCCGAGCACGTTGTCGAACGAACGATTCTCGAGCATCAGGACAACCACGTGATCGAAAGTATCCAAGAGTGACTGCTGGTTTTCCATGAGGTCTCCTATGATGAGTTGTCTACTCCGAGGATAAAGTATCAGTCCTCGGCGAGGACAAAGTTAGGGAAGTCTGCGAACACCCAGTTGTATTTGAGAGTTCGATAGATGATTCCCAGGAATTTGCGGGCGGTGGCGATGATTGCTTTGCCCGCGCCTTTCTTGGCTTTCAGTCGGTCGTAAAAGTTTTTCAGAAACGGGCTGTAGCGCACGGCGACGAGCGTGCATTGGACCAGGGTCGTGCGCCCGAGCTTGGAGCCGCGTTTGGTGATCCGGCCGTGATGCACCGTCTCGTTTGAATTAGCCACCCGTGGCACCAGCCCGAAGTAACTTGCCAGTTTGTCTTCGCCGGCAAAGTCCGAGACGTCGCCGATCACGCTCAGCAACACGGCTGCCGACTTGTCGCCGATGCCCTTGATGCTGGTCAGATTCTGATGTCCCACAAGCTTTCGGCCATACTCGCTCAGGTGGCGGTCCAACCGTTTGATACCTTCATTGAGCGCCCCGATCTGAGTGACGATCACTTCCATTTCAGCCCGCGTCAGCTCGTCCCAAACTCGCCCCAAGGCGACTCTCAAGCCTTTCGCGCTGCTCAACGAACTCTTCTTGCTCTTGATCCCGACAGCGACGTGCATTGCATGAATCTTGTTGATGAGTGTAGTGCGCAGCTTCACTAGTTTATCCCTCGTATGCGCCACTGAGTTGAGTTGCGCGTGGGCCGGTTCTTTGAGCCGCGACTCAGGCAGCATGTCCTTGCTCAGAAACTTCGCCAACGTCCGCGCGTCGTGACGATCGGTCTTCTTCACGCTCTTGCGGATCACTTCGAATTGACTCGGATTCACGACCACCACTTTGCTCACCAAACTCTTGATCGCCTGAACGAAATATCGCGTGTTCCCGGTGGCTTCCACTGCTACTGGTCCCCTCCTTCCAGGCTCGCTTGAAACTGGCCCAGCTCTTTCAGATCGAAAGTGCGCAACTCCTCTTCTCCGTGGTCGCTCAAATAACAAGCTGTCAAACTGTTCGTGTGCAGGTCTACTCCGATGTATCTCATGGTTTCCTCCAGTTGTTTTCCTGGAGTAGACTTTCTGTTGCGGCGGTCACCAGCCTCCTATTCAGGGTCAGCGGGCCCTACGGTGGCGCTTCGGTCAGAGGTCTGATTAGTCTCCTTTACGTGGTCATTGCGCCACAGAGAATACATTCAGCCGATGACCTATCTACTCCAGTTTTTCCCTTGCAGGGTTAACTGAAGTTTACCGCCGCACCTCCTCACCATACCGTCTCCTTTCAAGACTAATGGGCGCACTCTTCGGGCACCCTCCTAGCTCACGCTATGTAATCGGTTCAGGACTTCAGATTCCTTTTCGGCAGACAACTTGCCCCTCCATAAATCGGTTACGACGCCAGAACGGTTTATGAGAATCAGCGTGGGCGTTCCTTTTACTCCGAGAGAACTGGGGGCCACCTTTCTGACATCGCTGATTGGCACTTTAAGACCTTCCAGATATGCCTGGCTGTCTTCAACTTCCTGGGGTAACGCAGCGATCACGCGGAGGTCCCCACGACCAGCAGTCTCCTTCACGATCCGTTGGTAAAATGGCGCACTTTCCGAGCAAAAGTGGCATCCTTTTTGGAGAACGAGCAGAAGCGTGTTG
>JBGPNE010000354.1:0-4266 GCA_041487335.1 Pyrinomonadaceae bacterium | reverse complement strand
CCGCGGTTGGCATGGTCGCAGGCATTTATCCGGCATTCAAAGCATCGCGGCTTGATCCGATTATCGCGCTCACGCGCACCTGAATTGTTATGAAGCTCAGAGTGCCCAATTTCATCCCCGGCGAAACGCTCAAGATGGCGCTCGACAGCGTCCGTGGGCACAAGTTCCGCAGCGCGCTTACGGTACTCGGGATCGTGATTGGCGTGATCGTCGCCATCGTCGTCGCCTCGATTCTCACTGGTCTCCGCGCCAACATCGTCCACATGGTCGAGGAGTACGGCACTAACAACATCTACGTTTTCCACCTGACGACCGGACCGCGGGTTGGTGAGCGTGACCAGTCAGAGCGTGCGCGTAAGCCGCTAACTCCGGAGGACGGCGAAGCCATCGCCCAACAGGCCTCGGCGGTTGAGTCAATGGCGCTCGAGTCGGCGAACATTGGCTGTTACGCTTGCGGCTTTGACGACACGATAAAGGTCAACAACAGGACCTACCGGCGCGGCAACACCACGGGTGTCACCGCCAACCACGCCGACGTACACAACGCGGCGTTGAAGGAAGGGCGCTTCATCTCTGAGCAGGACGATCTCAACCGTCGCAATGTGATGGTTATCGGTGTAAACGCCGCGGAAGCTCTCTTTCCCGATCAGGAAAGTGGCATCGTCGGAACCCACGTTAAGATGGGTGGCTATGTGTGGGAGATCATCGGTGTCCTGGCGAAGCGACAAACGACAGTCTTCGGCGAGAACGAAGAGGACAACGCGGTTTTCGTTCCCTTTCGCACGGGTCTCCAGGTCGCCCCTGGCCGGAGGTTCCTCCTGGTTGTGCTGCGCGCGAAGTCGGGACGTTTGCCGGAGGCAGTCAATCAGGTCGAGGAGATTTTGCGCACCCGCCGGCACGTGGGGTTCTCAGAGCCGAACAACTTCGACGTCAAGACCGCCGACGCCTTTATTACCCAGTTCGATAGTATTTTCGGCATGATCGGCATGATCGCGATCGCGATCTCATCGGTAGGCTTGATGGTCGGCGGGATCGGGGTCATGAACATCATGCTGGTGAGCGTCACTGAACGCACTGCGGAAATAGGAGTTCGCAAAGCCCTCGGCGCCCGCCGGCGCGACATTACCAATCAATTTTTGTTTGAAGCGATGACGCTGACTTTTCTGGGCGGAGTGATCGGCGTGCTGGCGGCCATCGGCATCAGCAAACTTATCGGACTCCTGATCCCGAGCCTGCCCTCCTCGATTCCCTTGTGGGCCGTGATCTCGGGTTTGACGGTTAGCGTGGCGATCGGCCTGATCTTTGGCGTGTGGCCCGCGCGCAAAGCCTCGCGGCTCGATCCGATTGAGTGTCTGCGTTACGAATGAGGATCCTCGGCTGCGGACGTAGTAGATCGTCAAGATAGATTGAATTATGCCCGGCTTAGTTGAAGCAAGCCCTCGCGAAACACTTGAAAGCTTCTTGATCGATTCCTCGCCGGATCCATTTGATGTGAGATCTCCCTCGCAGCAGTGATCTTTCTCAGCCCGCCGGGGAAGTAGCCGTGCCTTTGGAGTTCTCTTTCAAGAGCTTCACAAGTTCCTCCAGTTATCGCGTCTGGATCCCGATATCTTGCCTTTTTAGCTAACGTCGCTGAGACCCTCGGATAAGCAGCTCGAAGCGCTTCAACGTCGCCAAAAAACCAAGCCTCAAGCTCCTCAACCGCGATGCGATTTACTACTTGGATTCGCGAGCCCGGTCGCCGTCGAGCCGGTGTGATCAATCCAGCAGTTCGTGCGTACTGTTCAAGGTCTGCTTTTAGTTCTTCGCAATTTTGATCATCGGCGTCAAGGAGAACAACAATGCACCAATCCTGAGGCAGCCAATACCTGTATCCCCTTAGCCGGTCAGGTAGTTTCGCAAGTAGATCAGACTTTCCTTGATGGGGATGAATGTTGAAAGAGTCGCCCGCAGGCAAGATTCGAGGTGCTATATTCTGAATCGCTGCTTCGCAGGACGGTTCTTCTAGGAAAAATTCGATATGCATTGACTGTGTCTTAGAGCATCGAGTGAGAGAGCGTGTTAGCGTGTTCTGAGAGCACCACCTGCGGTAAGCGGGTCCCCGGCTTCAAAATGACCCTCCATCCAGAGATGACCAAGCAAGGCCCCATTGCTGATGAACTGATTAATGCCTCTCATATCCGCTGCTCGTTTAGGCTGCGTGTAACCCTTGTCGTCACGGTACAGCACCCAGATCTCGTTGGATTTGAGGCCGTTTACAAAGAAGGGTGAATGGGTCGTCACCATCAGCTGAGTTCTCGCAGAAGCTGTTCGGCATTCCTCTGCAAGCTCCGGTAAGAGTCGCGGATGCAAATGGTTCTCTGGTTCTTCGATCCCCACTAGTTGTGGCAGTTCGGGATCATAGAGCACCGTGAGATAAGCTAGCATTTTCATTGTGCCATCTGACGCGAACTTGGCAAGGATAGGCTTGGCGAACGGGGCATCCTTGATTTGGAGAAGCAATCGACCATCAGCCATTATGTCTGCATACACTTTTTCAAGCTTTGGCACCCTGCGAGATAGCGTTCGTAATATCTCGTCTAGACGACTTGAATGCTGCTCTTTCAAATACTGAATTACATTCGGTAAGTTATCGCCAGTCGCTGATAAGCGCTCTTGGGGACCAGCTTCAGGAGTAGTGCGCGTATTATCTGCGGTCAGATAGGAGAGATACCACCCCGTAATGAAACGCCGTAATGCGCTAACTCGAGGGTTCTTTGCCAGTTGACCAAGCGTGTTGACAGCGAGCATTTCAGGTGAGTCTAGTTGCTCTTCAACTCGTTGATCTTGTGCGTCGGGCATTTCTCCCGTGACTACTTGTCCTGTTCCCTCGTGAAACGTAAGAAACTTGAAGGGCGCGCCGCGGGGCTGCCGCTTCCATTGAAGCCACTCTTCGCGCACGTAGGGTCCTCGGGATGCCTCGTCAATGGCGAGGTGGTAGGTAATGATTGGAGTCCCCGGCTTCTCGCGATATTTCAATTCAAATACAATCGGGCCCTCCGCGCCTCTTGTTCGAAGTTCCTTAAACCTTCCGCGCTTATCCCATGTTTTTCTCAACCCCACAGTAAAACACTCGGACAAAAACGCGAAGACGTCGAGAATTGTTGATTTACCGCTTCCGTTGGGACCGAGAAAAACTGTCAGAGGCGTCAGCCCCTTCAGATGCAGGTCATGAAGCGAACGGTAATTCTTTACAACGAGTTCCTCGATTCGAGGCACAGTCAACGATTGTCGCTCAAAGAGATCATTCATGATTGCCTCCGTCTCGTAGCGCGTTCCTTATAGTGCATTATGTTATCCATGATTCCAAGTGTTCTTGCGGACTATAACATCCCTAACCAAAGACGCCGTGTCGTTAGCTTCCGCCCCGCAGCCTTCCGCTGCATTGCTTTCAAAGTCCTCGGGATAAGGTTCGTGATGCGATGAGTCTCGGCGTGGCCGTCGGCGAAGGTCTGATAGAGCGTGAAGTCCGGCAGGGACAGACACGTGAGCGGCGAGTACAGGTTGTTGCCCGTGTCGATACCAATCGAGCTGTGGAAGAGATAGATGCCGTGCCGGCCCAAGCGGCCGCGCCAAGGCAGAAACGCCGTCGGCGTGTGACCAAACACGCACGGCTTGCCGCGATAGCTCTTGTAGAAATCCATGTCGCGCGTCCACAGCAGCGCGTGCGGCGAACTCTTACTCGGATGTTTGCCGTTCTCTAACCCGGCGTGAACGTAAAGCGCAAAGTCGTCTTCGTGATAAAGCGGCAGTTGACGAAAGAATTCGATCTGGCCGGCGGGAACCTTTTCCGCGATGAGATTGCGCGCGGCGTCAAAGTCGGCGTCGGTGCGCAGACGAAGCGGCGTCTCCGTGTACTGCTCGAACGTGCGTTCGCTGCCGGTGACTGTTTCCATCCAGATGGTGCTCTCCTCATCGAGAAAATCCAGCAGCATCTGCTCGTGATTTCCGCGCAGGCAGAGCACTCGCTCGGGATTTGCAGTGCATAGATTGAGTACGTGCTCGACACAGCCCGGCACGTTCGGCCCGCGATCGATCAAGTCGCCGAGGAAGACAAGCTGGTCATTGGACTCGTCACGCGGCAGCATGTCGAGCAAGTTGTGAAGCTGCGCGCAGCGGCCGTGTATGTCGCCAACGACAAAGGTTTTAATGTGGAGCGCCGGCATCCATGCCGGCTTCAACCGCCCGCTACTGCGGGTGGCTCGGCCAATGCGTCGACAATCTTTT
>JBGPNE010000353.1:0-4277 GCA_041487335.1 Pyrinomonadaceae bacterium | reverse complement strand
TCTTCCAGGTCGCGCAGTTCAAGCTCTCCGAAATTCCGATAGACTGGCCAGGTCGATTCAACACCCTTCCCGCTGCCGGTCCGGTTGTCGCAAACCCAGACGATGTAACCCTTCTGCGCTAGTAACTGATGCCACATGTAAGTGACGCCACCCCAACCGTCTCTTACTTGGGGCGCATGCGGCCCGCTGTATGTGAATTCCAACACGGGATACCTCTTCTTCGGATCGAAATCAGGCGGCTTGATCATCATGGCTTCCATAACAAAGCCATCGCGCGTTTTCACCTGCAGCAATTCAGTCTGTCCCTGTTTGTATTGCTTCAGCGCATCGACCCTGTTCTCTTCAATGACCCGTGCCTGCTTCCCGTCAGCATCATAGAGCCGCGTTTGGGTGGGTGTGTTGACGTCGCTCCAATAATCGATGAAGAGATTATGCGCGGGACTGAAATCCAGGCGGTGTGAGCCTTCAGCAGTAGTCAGCCTCATCAAGCCGGTGCCATCAAGTTTTGCCCGATAGGCCTGAGGCGCAACGTGGCTGTGCTCTGTGGCGGTGATGTAGACCATGCCCTTGTCTTCGTCGACACCTACGAGCGAGCGTACTTCCCATTTCCCGTCTGTAACCTGCCGGATAAGTTTTCCGTCCTGACCGTAATGATAGAGATGACGCCATCCATTTCGTTCGCTCTGCCAGAGAAATGAGCCATCCTTCAACCAGCTTGGATTGTCGATAACTTCGACCCACGCTTTCGAGGTTTCATGAACTACTATGTTTGACTTTCCATCTCGCGCATCGGCGAAGTTCAGATCCAGAAACGTCTGCTCGCGATTCTGCGCCTGATAAACGACCTTCTTGCCATCTGGAGTCCATGTCACTCGCACGACCAGAAAATCGCTCGGCTGATACTTGTACGTGTCGACCCATCGTGTCGAGCCGCCCGCGGCATTCACGACCCCGAGTTGCACAACGGGATTTGGATCACCGGCCTTGGGGTAGGGTGTAACTTCCAGATTCTGGTGATAAGGAATGTGATCGACAACCGTAAACTCATAAACCGGATTCTCATCAAGTCTCAGGTAGGCAAGCATCGTCGAGTCAGGACTCCACCAGTAAGCCTCAAAGTTACCGCGGCCATACAGCTCTTCCTGGTACACCCAGTCGAGCCTGCCGTTGAGAATCTTGGGGCTGCCATCAGCAGTCAGGCGACGTTCTCGCTCTGGCGCAATATCGAACACGTAAATGTTGTTGTTACGCACAAAGCTGATCATGCGACCGTCTGGACTAAAAGTTTCCCCAACCTCTTCCTCCGGATTGTTGGTCACGCGCACAGCTTTGTCGCTGCCAAGTTCGTAGTAGAAAAGATCGTTGGCCCAGTTGACGAGCACTCCGGTCTCGTCTCTATTCAACTGATAAGAGCTACGGTTTGCCAGTTCTTTCGCGTCTTGCGCAGTTAGACCGCCGAGCGCCTTAAACGCCGCTTCCATCTTTGCTGAATCGAAGAAAGGGGTGGCCTCGCCTGTCAAAGCATCGACCTTCTGCAATCTCGGCACGTCCTTTTTCGACGAATCATTCGACAAGAGATAGTGCGTGCCGTCCTTGAGCCACTGAATAGTTGGAGTGGTGCCGCCGAAGTTAACCTTGTTTGCCGGATCGAAAATATCGTCGATTGTGAGCAGCTTCCGCTGGGCGTGGGAGATAGACGATAGAAAGACTAGGGCGAGAATTGCGACGAGGAAGATTCTGGTTTTTTGCAAAGCTTCGTCTCCTGCGATTGGGAATGAAACTGAATTTCTGAAGTTAGCATCGCAAGCGGTGCTGATGCTGAATGCCAGCTACAGGTCAAAGAACCTCACGCCGTCTGCGGCGTCATGCGCTTGATGAGCGGTGTGAGCACGGCAAGTACAACGGCCGCAATGATCGTTATGATAGCGACGCTACCGAACAAAGTTAGCAACGAGCCCTCGGCCTTCTCGTTGAACGCGCCTCCCATGATACCCGCGACGAAGTTGCCGATGGAGAGTGCCAAAAACCACACTCCCATCATCAATCCGACCATGCGACCGGGCGAAAGTTTTGTGACCGAGCTTAAGCCAACCGGACTCAGACTAAGCTCGCCGAGCGTCTGGAAAAAATAGACAGCGACCAACCATAAGGGTCCGACCTTCTGCGCCTCCGTCAACTCTACGCCTCCTGTCGCCGGTGTGAGCGTCGAGGCGAACGCGACAATTGCAAACGCCACAGCCGCGAAGAAAAGGCCAAGCGAGAACTTCGCGGAGCTTGAAGGGTTGCGGCGCCCGAGTTGCTGCCAAACCGCCGCAAACACTGGGGCCAGCAGCACTACGAACGTCGGTTGCACGGATTGATACCAGCTCGAGGGGAATTGATAGCCGAAGATGTAGAGGTGCGTCAGCTTGTCCGCAAAAAGAGTCAGACTGGTGGATGCCTGCTCGAAGGACATCCAGAAGACTATTGCGAAAACAAACAGAATGAAGATTACGCCAACGCGCAAAGCCTCAGCCCGGTTCAAGTGACGCACAGTGCCGATGATGTAACCGAAGAAGACCCCTACAACGCCGGGGAACAGGCCGCCGACCCAGCCGGCTCCGCTCCAACGCAGACCGGCCCAGACGCCGACCGCGCCTCCGATCAGAGCGAGCACGGCCGTAACCATATCGATGCCTTGGCTTGCGACCTCGTCTCCGGTCTTTGTCAATTGCGCAATGTCCGGTTGCTCATTTCTGCCCGGCTTTTCACCGATGCCGCGCAGTCTGTCACGGCCGACGACGTACTGAATCAGCCCGAGCACCATGAAGAACCCTGCAGAGCCGAAGCCGTAGTGCCAATCGACGCGCTGGCCGAGATAGCCCACCACGAGCGGCGCGAGCAGCGCACCAAGGTTGATGCCCATGTAGAAGATCGAAAAGCCCGCATCGCGCCGAGCGTCGCCTTGGGCGTAGAGATCGCCGACCATTGTGCTGACGTTCGGCTTCAGAAAACCCGTGCCAATAGCGATCAGCACGAGCCCCGCGTAGAAGTTAGGCATCGTCTTGAAGGCCATCGAAAAGTGCCCGCACGCGATGATGACGCCGCCGATGAACACGGCACGGCGTGCGCCCAGCCACTTGTCTGCCAACCACCCTCCGATTAGCGGCGTCCAGTAAACCCCCGAAGTGTAGGTGCCCATGATCAGTCCCGCGTAGGGTCGATCGAACGCAAGACCGCCCTTCACCAGCGCGTTCGTCATGTACAGGAACAAGATAGAGCGCATGCCGTAGTAGCTGAAGCGCTCCCACATTTCTGTGAAAAAGAGCGTCGATAATCCGCGTGGGTGGCCAGCGATACCGCTTGTATCTGTTACGACCGCCTTGCTGACTCCTGTGGCGTCAACTGGTAGGTGCATATCTTTATTCTCTCTTCGACCATCTTGTTATAAGCAGAGCGAAGACGAAGGCTTCTCGACTGCGACAAAATATCTGTGAAAGGTGCGTTTCTATCTTGCCGGATTGAAGAAAGCAACCGATGAGCTAAAACGCGAGCATTCAGCCAAAATAAGGCTAGCCTGTCAAGTTTTCTTCCTGTTCGGGTTCGCACTGGCCTAGCAGACATCTGAAAAACAAACACGATCCACGAAACCACGCGAAGCGACACGAAATGGACGACTTAATTCGAGTCATTTCGTGTGATTTCGCGGATCGCTTTACTGCTCCTACTTGATGTTCACCACTTTTTCAGTAGCCTGCTGGAGCACAGGTAATTGGCCTTTCTAACGTGCTCATTGTCTTTCCACCTGAAACGACACGGCTTCGTCGACCGATCCCCGCAGCCATAGGACGTTCACTTTCCAGGTTCAACCCTGCCGTGTTGCCTGCTGTTGTTAGCAAGTTAAAATGTCCGGTTTTATTAGCAAGTGAAATGTCCGGTTTTCTGTTTTCTGTTTTCAATTAATTATCCAGAAGTAGTGGCTGTGGAATTGTGGGAAAGTCAGGCCGCTTTTTGGCGTGACTTTTCCAAGCCGCTGCGGGAAGCGACCGCTTTTGTCGCTTTCCGTGGCGGCGTCATTTCCACAGCCGGTTTGTTTTGGCCCACCAGCGTTTGCCCGTCAGCCGTGTAGCGACCTACCAGATGTGGTCCAAAGGTAATCGAGATCCGCTCATCCAGATGCTCATGCACCGTGACTCTACAGCCGGCCAAGGTGCCTCGTAGCTTGGTCCGTTCCAACTGCCAATTGCGATTGGCAAAGCTCACTGTGTTATCGCGGGCCACCACACGCATGCTGCAGG
>JBGPNE010000352.1:0-4282 GCA_041487335.1 Pyrinomonadaceae bacterium | reverse complement strand
CAAATGTCGGTTGTCCGATGTTCGCGTATTGTACGCGCTATGAAATTTTTACACGTTTTTGACTGTCGCTAAGTTATTGAAAATATTGGTGGCCAGGGACGGAATCGAACCGCCGACGCCGGCCTTTTCAGGGCCGCGCTCTACCAACTGAGCTACCTGGCCAACCGTCTGGAAAGACCGCGTAGTATAGGGATTCAGCAAAACACCTGTCAACTTGCCAAATTGCGGCCGGGATTTGTCGGATTAGTCACAAAAACTCGTTGACTCAGTCGTGAGGAGGTGTATAATCCCTCACGTTGAGGATGGGGTTGACGCCCAAACGTCAGTCCAAGTTGAAAGACGACATCCGATTCAAAATTGATAGTGCCCGCCAGTGCCAGCTCGGCCGCCGATCGCGCCCCCCGCAGTCGCTACCTTCGAGCTGGCACAGCCATTTCTGGCCTAAACAAAAACCTCAGAAATTGCGCTCCATCTCCTGGTCTTCCAGCGTACCAGAAACCTGACTCAAGCCGGCTCGTGCCATCAAGAGCCAAGCCTCTTGATTGGCACTCTCAATTACCTGCTGCTGGTCGATCGTCAGCAGTTTCCTCTCCCGCATCAGCAAATCTCCATCGATTACTACAGCGTCAATATCGGTTGGTTGAGCCGAATACACGAGAACCGACGCAAGATCGGTTGGACGGGGCGTGCAATGCAGCGAGTTCAGCTTGACTACGACTACGTCAGCTCGTTTGCCAATCTCCAGGCTTCCTATCTCGGCTTCCAGACCCATCGCTCTTGCGCCATCGATCGTCGCCAGGCGCAAAGCGCGTCTGGCCGGAAGGGTTTCGGGACCGTGTAGCATTTTCTGAAGTAGCGCTGCAGTCCGCATCTCGGTGAACATGTCGAGACGATTGTTACAAGCCGCACCATCAGCGCCAAGGGAAACTGAAATCCCTGCCTCAAGCATTTCTCGGATGGGCGCAATACCTGAGCCCAATTTCAAATTTGACGAAGGACAATGAACGACATTCGTTCGCGTGCGCTTCAGTATTTCAATCTCATCTTCATCCAGGTGGATGCAATGGGCCATTGCGACGTGCCGGCCGGTCAAGCCCAGTGAATCAAGATAGGTAATGTTGCGCATGCCAGTGTCGCGCTGAACCAGTTCACACTCAGTTTGACTCTCGGAAGCATGTGTGTGAACCATCACCCCGCGCTCGCGCGACAGGCGCGCAACCTCGCAGAGAAGTTGGGGGGTACAACTGACAGCAAAGCGCGGAGCAAAACAATAACGAATGCGGCCGGAGCCTCTTCCGTGCCACGCCTCTAGTAGCGCTAGCGACTCTTGAACAGATTTTTCAGTCTGCTCCTGCAGTGGACCAGGCACCTCGTCGCCTTTGTCCATCATGCACTTGCCCACTGTCGCCCGAAAACCTGTTTCTTCAACGATCCTGAAAACTTCCTCCGTGTGATTCACGGTCTCCATGGTAAGCGCGCATGTGGTTCCACCCTTGATTAATTCAGCAATACCGAGATGCGCCGAAACGCGCACAGACTCCGCTGTATGCGCTGCCTCCATGGGCCAAACGCGTTTCTTCAACCAATCAATCAGCGCAAGGTCATCCGCGGTTCCACGAAAAAGTGTCTGGCAAAGATGTACGTGCGTCTGCACAAAACCAGGCAACACGGCGCAATCATCCGCGTCGATAACAACATCGGCGGGCGCCAGGTTTTCACCCATAGCGACGATTCGGCGATCCTGGATGAACAGATCAGCGCGCACTATGGAATCTCGTGCGTCCATCGTTACGAGTGTGCCACCTCTAATGAGTACCGATTGTTTCATTGCGTAAAGGTGCCGGGTATGTGGCCCGCCAGCGGGCGGATTATGCGTCGAGAAGAACCCGCTGTAAAGCAATAAACAAGCGCTCAGCTACGCGAAGACAGTTAACCTGCTTTCGGTATCTGAGCGCTTCTTATCCAGGGAGATCTGGAGCTCTACTTCTTTTCCGCGGTGGCAGCCTTGCCGCCATTGGCCGCTTCGGCTTTTTCTTCACGCACAGACATGCCGAGCTTCACCTTGACCTCAGTCTCAATACGCTTCAGCAGTTCTGGATTTTCTTTCAAAGACTGCTTGGCGTTTTCGCGACCCTGGCCCAGGCGGTCTCCCTTGTAAGAAAACCAGGCGCCGCTTTTTTCAACCACTCTCTGCAACACCGCAAGATCAAGCACGTCACCTTCGCGCGAAATGCCCTCGCCGTACATGATGTCAAACTCGCATTCGCGGAACGGAGGAGCCACTTTGTTTTTGGCAACTTTGACCTTGGTACGATTCCCAACCACGCGATCTCCGTCCTTAATAGCGCCGATACGCCTGATATCAAGCCGCAACGACGCATAGAATTTAAGCGCGCGGCCGCCGGGCGTAGTTTCCGGATTGCCAAACATCACGCCGATCTTCTCGCGGATTTGATTGATGAAGATAAAACAGGTGTTCGACTGCGAAACGATCGCCGTTAGCTTGCGCAGTGCTTGCGACATAAGCCGCGCCTGAAGACCCGGCAGCGAATCACCCATTTCGCCGTCAAGCTCGGCACGCGGTACCAATGCCGCAACGGAGTCGATGACAATAACGTCAACTCCATTTGACCGCACCAGAGCTTCGGCTATCTCCAGAGCCTGTTCACCGGAGTCCGGTTGTGAGATCAGGAGCTGATCAATGTCCACGCCGAGTTTGCCAGCGTAGTCGGCATCCGTCGCGTGCTCAGCATCGATGTAGGCAGCAACTCCTCCAGCCTTCTGAGCTTCCGCAACGATGTGTAGAGCAAGAGTGGTTTTACCGGAACTCTCCGGGCCATAGATCTCGATAATGCGACCACGCGGCACGCCACCCACACCTACCGCAACATCGAGACTCAGTGAGGTCGTGGAGATGGCCGGCACGTCTGAAACGTCGCGCTCTCCTAATCGCATAATTGATCCTTTGCCAAATCTCTTTTCAATGTTTAAGAGCGCGGCTTCAATTGCCTTACCGCGATCCACGCTTATTCTTTCGTCAGCCATGACATACATCTCTTTCTTCCGCTCCTTTTCTCACGGGTACGGGGGCTACAACTCCTCTGCTCCACCGCAGATTGGCGGCAAGCATAGCACACTTAGCGCGAGAATGGAACAGTGTTTCACACTTGCAACAGCACTTATTTCCGGAGGGTTGAGGTTTAAGGTACAGCCTGGCGCGCAACGGCAGCCCTCTCTGCGCCTTTGGTTCGGTGAGGCTGCGCGCAACTTTCGACGTCGGAATGGAGAAGTCATTCCAACGGGCTATCGTCAGTCCGCAATAGCTCTTCAATTGTGCGGCCTGTGCGTTGCTCGACTTGTTCAGCCAACGAAGGAATGCCGCCAGAAGCTTCGTCCCTCGAGATTCGCTCAACTCGCCACGCCGGAAAGAACAGATCGTTGAAGCCAACAAAAGGTTCTCTGTGAACGACAGCCCGCACCCAATCCTCAAAAGCATTTAAATCCAGACCGCGCAAGAATACTCCAGCAGGACTGATCTCGTCGAGTATTCCCCAGCTTTTTTCGCGGGGAGTATGCAGAACGATAACTATAGATGTGCCGGGTTGGATTCCCGTTTTAATCATGTCCTAATTCGTGGGAGTCGTTTCCAGCTTGGTGACGCGCTCTTCGAAGTCTTCCTGAGCGTTCTGTACATCCAGGATCTCTTGATTGAAAACGCGAAACTTCTTGCCTAATGCATAGAGCTCGTGTTCTACCTTGCCAAGGCGGTTTTCAACGGCCTCAAGCTTTCTCTCAACGCCCTCCAGCCGGGTCTCAACTCCATTGAGGCGTGTTTCAACTCCAGTGAGGCGCGTTTCAATGCCATCGAGGCGCGAATCAACCCCATTGAGGCGCGTTTCAATGCTATCGAGGCGAGTATCGACTCCGTCAAGTCTCTGCAGGACCTGCTCCCAGACAGGTCGGGTTTCCATCAACCTTCGATCGACTTTTTCCTCAAGAGAGACGAGGCGTACGTCGAAAGAATCCATGCGAGTGCTTATGGATCCCAGTTGTGTATCTATTGAATCGAAACGCGCGAGGATCTTTTCGAAGCCATTGTTGGGAAATTGGTGAGTAATTTCTTCGCTCATTCAGGTTCTCCTTGATGAGGATTATGAGGCCGGTCGCTGGTCTTGTACAAGTCCAAATTCGGAGCGACGGGTCAGGCAATATTCAGCAGTAACCCGCGCGCAAAATCGCCAATGTGCTGGACAAGATCAGACGCACCAGTTGTGCGCTCGAT
>JBGPNE010000351.1:0-4286 GCA_041487335.1 Pyrinomonadaceae bacterium | reverse complement strand
CGTCGCCATTTTTCATCACTGCTACCACGCCATAGCCGACCCACTCCGGACGGTCAAACTTTCCGACACGTTCCGTGACCGTATAGCCAAGCGCTCTCAGTTGATTTGCGAAAAACGAAGATGTTTTCTCTTCGCGATGGGAAAGCTCTGGCTCTGCGTGCAGCATCTTGTAAGTCACCACAAGCGAAGCAATGTCGCGATCGATCATTGCGTCGAGCGACTGCTGGGCGCTAGCAGGTACAGCTAGCGTGCCACAGATAAGAATTGAGGTCAGTATTATGCATCGCATTCGAAGCTGCTCTCCTGAAAATGGCATTTAGAGGTACCGATACCTGCCGAGTGGGACAAGTTATGCTTCTAAATAAACAGCCGTACCAGTTCGCTGATCCGCGCCAGATGGTAATCGTCGTGCTCGGCTTGAAAAAAGATCATGTCCACCAGGCGCATCGGCGCCTTCAACCGTGGATGAATTGCAACCCGGGCAAACATTTCTGGCTCCAAACCATCAAGGTGCTCAACCAATTGCATTCGCGCGCCACGAAATCCATTCAAGATTGAATCCACGGACACATCGTTGTGATTTGCTTCGTAGGTCTTACGGTTTGTCATATCGGCAGCGTGTAACTCCCTGGCGTGGGCAATATACTCTTCGAGTCTTCGCATCACCAGCGGTTCGAGGTCCAGAAGATGTCCCGCGTTTTCCTGAATTGACCATCTATCTCCATCTCTTTTCGTTAAGATATCTGCGGGCAGCGAGCTTATGCGGTCTACCAGTCGGGCGGGCGTGCCCCGGAGTCGCTCGATCATTTCGGGATACAGCTCGACCGGGAAGTTAGCATCGAAAAGTCTGTCAGTCCACTTGATCCTTTCGGACATAATCTTCTTCAAACCCGTCCAGAGTTATTGCATGACTGCGAGAAAGCCTGTCCCGGATCCTGTCACAAAACGACTTAACTTGCGAAGGGCGACGTTGCTCCGGCCACAACCGCCGTTTGGTGTTCCTGTCTGAGCACAAGAATAACGATGCCGCTGAGCAAAGCCGAGAGTGACAGAAATAGTACGCCGCCTAAAAATGAGCCTGTTGCTGTATTTACGTAACCGACGACAAACGGGCCAAGAAATCCTCCCAGATTGCCAATTGAGTTTATCAGACCAATTGACGCCGCCGCCGCCGATCCCGTCAAAAACTTGGGTTGGCAACGCCCAAAAGCTGGGCAGACAGCCATAAACTCCCCCAGCCGCAACGCAAAGCAAGGCAACAGTCGGAACGAGGTGCTCTCGCAGTAACGCGGCGAATAGAAAAGCGAGCGAGGCGGTGATCATAGACAAAGCTGAATGGCGTCTTCGTTCCCTTTTCCGATCGGATGACCATCCGATGAGCAACATCGAGACTAGGGCAACACAATAAGGCAGGGCGCTAATCAGGCTCACTTGAAAGTTGGAGGATCCTGAGATTCTCTTAACAATCGTAGGTAACCAGAAGGCAAGGCCGTAGCTACTCGTAACTGACAGAAAATAGGCCAGGGTTAGCAGGATTACCTCTCGGTGCTTGAAAGCTTCAAGTATGCTGAATGATCTTGTCTGTAGCTTCAGTTGCTTTTCTTTTTCAAGTTCAGTGGTGATCCATTCTCTTTCGTCAGCCGCTAACCAATCCGCTTTGTGGGGCCAGTCGGTTAAGTAAAACAGAGTCACCACCCCAAAGATGATAGCGGGAACCGCTTCAATGATGAACAGCCAACGCCAGCCCTCCATACCGAACCAATGCACTCCGAGAATCAGGCCTGAAACCGGCGCACCAATAATGTTGGAGATCGGTATTGCCGCCATGAAGAGGGCCACAGTCTTAGCCCGGTCCTCGTAGCGAAACCAGTGGCTGAGATAGACGATGATGCCGGGGAAAAACTCCGCCTCAGCCGCCCCGAGCAGGAACCGGAGCAGGTAAAACTGCTTTGCAGTGTTCATGAAACCCATCAGCACTGCGACCAGTCCCCACGAGATCATAATGCGGGAAATCCATCGTCGCGCACCCCAATGCTCCACGATCAGGGTGCCGGGTATCTCGAGCAGAAAATAGCCGATGAAAAATATACCGGCTCCAAGGCCGTAAACCTTCGCAGAAAAGCCAAGAGCTTTGGTCATTTCCAGGGCCGCATAGCCGACGTTTACCCGATCCAGAAAAGCAATGATGTAAAGGAAGAAGATGTAGGGAACAATGCGCAGCATGATCCGCCTGCGCGCCCGTTCAGAAGTCTCCGGCACTGTTGTAGTGGGTGTTACCACAATGTCCATCTAGTGTGCTTAGCCAGGTATTCCAGGAGGGCTCAAATGAACTGAAAGACAGCCTGATTAGGGCTGTCTTTCGGCAGACTCAGCAAGGTTTCTCCTGAGTGGAGTTAGGCGCCAGCGGCAATCCCCTTGTTGACTTCGTCTATGGCCCAGTTGACGTACTTGATTGCTTTGTCGCGGTGGCCGCCCTTGTCTGGCGTGGCTGATTCGAGGTTATGTTTTGCACTCGTCAGGTTATCCAGGGCTGCCGTCATATGTGGCTGATCGGGAGAACCTGCCGGCGAAGAGAAGATCTCATTCCAACCTAACTGGGCATGGTTATGCCGGCGGGCGAAATCGATACCCCGGTTGACTTCGGCTATGGCGGAATTGATGTATCCAAGAGCCTTGGCACGATGACCACCCTTATCGTGTTCGGCAACCTGTAGTTCCGCTTTCGCCTTTTGCAGATCCGCGCGGGCAGACTCCATGTAGGGCTGGTCAGGCGGGCTCGCATAGCTCATGCTGGCAACGATCAATAATAAATAGCGCGCTTAAAGCGACTGCTTTGGCCTTCATAATTTCTCCTTGTTTCGATAAATGGGAAAACTTCCGGGAAGACCTGCTGTCTAAAGCGGCGATATCCTACACTCTGAGGCTTGCCGCAACAAGAGTCTAGCGGTGCAATTGAACCTTTATTGTCGACTACGTGGCGAGTCTTTTTTTTTGGATGCGCCTTTTCTAAAACACTTTCAGACTGTGCGCAGCGGTTGCGATAGATGGGGTGATCGATTTCGGTTTAGAACTTATGAATGAGGACGTCTTTGTGAACCGCCAAGTCAGTACCGCCTGCAGTAGCGGGCCGGTCAATCAAGTCAATTCCTTCGGCTGCGTTAGGCTGAACCAGTTTCCTGAATTATCTTTGAAGACGGCTTCAATACCGTAAGGTCTTTCCGCAGGTTCGGAAACGAATTCCACGCCTTTGCTCTTCAACTCCTCATAAGTGCCGCGGCAGTCATCCGTATGGAATGCGCCCGCGCCCAGCACCCCCTTTTCAATGATCGCTCTTAGCTGAAAAGACGTTGCCTCATCCATCAGCCTTCCGGGTTTTGGCTCCATCAGGATAATTTCGAAATCAGGTTGATTCTTGGTGTTAAGCGTTAGGAAGCGAAAGTCTTCGCCGACCATCGCGTCAGTGTGAACTTCAAAGCCCAACTTGTCGCGATAGAACTTGAGCGCTTCTTCCTGATTGCTGACGAAAATTGTGGCGTGGGACATTCTGCGGATCATAGTTGCACTCCTTTGTTCGGGTTAGCCGCGAGAGTAAACGATCGGGCAAACAAGTGCTTCTCGAAAATTGCTAAAAGGAGTACAGCCAGGGGCAACTTCTATACATTGGTTGTGGTCGGTTCGAGCTTATACATCACGAGGAAGCAGCCAGGAACCTTCCGCCGGGCTGATTCAGTCTCTCGCATTTTTTCGCGGTAGGTTATGGGCGGATGGCCGACGCACTTGTGGAACAGGCTGCTAAACGATCCAAGACTCTGAAATCCGACCTCAAAGCAAACATCGGTAACGCGCAGATCTTTTGAACTCAGCAACTCCTTGGCCTTTTGGATACGGCGTTCGACCAGATATTGATGGGGAGTTTTGTCAAAAGCCCGCCGGAAGAGCCTCAGAAAGTGATAACGCGAGAAACAGGCCTGGCTGGAGATTTGATCGAGATTCAGTGGCAGATCGTAGCAGAGGTCAATGAAGTCTCGCGCGCGGCAGAGACGTTCATAAACATCTGATTCAATCGAACGGAGCTGAAGTTTAGGCTTTATCCGAGCTGACATCTTGATCACTCCGTAACGTCGTGCGGATTTCCGAGGCCGTCCAGGATTGCCTAAATGGCATTCGCCCGTCTTGAAGTCTGTACCGAGCCCTGGGCTGGTCGTAAGTCTCCAAAATCCCACCTCTTCCGTCAAGCCGAGCACTCATTTCCGCAGTCTTTAGCGAACGAATGAGGCTGGAATACG
>JBGPNE010000350.1:0-4287 GCA_041487335.1 Pyrinomonadaceae bacterium | reverse complement strand
TCTCCTTTTCCTACTCTTTTACAGCGGCGGCTGAAAAGCTTGTACGATAAGCAACAAGACTATCACCAGACTATCTCCAGGGCGGCTCGTCTTCGCCATGGTCATGCGCGCAAACCAAACCTGGCTGACGTTAAGGCTGCCGGTCACGACATGCTGCGGCTGGTGAACCGGCGCATTCTCCTCAGCATCATTTCTGATCGCCAGCCAATCTCTCGCGCAGAAATCGCTAAGATCAGCGGTCTTAATAAGGCGACCGTCTCAACCATCACGAGCGAGATGCTGAAGGATCGTTGCATCGTCGAAGACGGCCTGGGCCAAACGACGCCGATTGGCGGCAAGCCTCCGACGCCGCTGCGCCTGAATGATTTTCGTTACGGTATTTTTGGTCTGGACATTCGCGCGGATGAAACAATCCTTGCCTTGAGCGATTTCAATAGCCGCCTCATCGCGCGCAAGACTTTCAAGACCGGCCCTAAACCCCGTGCCTTTCTGCAAAGGATCGGAAAAGAGATTTTCAGGCTAGTTCGAGAACACCGTGAGTTCATAGAGATGGCCGGAATCGGTGTCAGCCTGCCCGGCCTGGTAGATAGTAACAATGGCACCTTTTTGATGTCGGTGGTTTTGCCCTGGCGCGACTTTCCTGTCGTCCAATGCTTAGAGGATGCGACGAAACTGCCGGTGATTATTGACAACTCTGCGCGCTGCTCAGCACTGGCCGAAATCTGGCACGGCAAAGCTCAGTATACGCACGTGCGGAACCTCTTATATGTCAGCGTGAGCAGCGGACTCGCCTGCGGGATGGTCATTGATGGGGGTCTCTACAGAGGCGGGAACAATACTGCCGGACAATTTGGCCACATCCCTATAGATTTGAATGGCCCGAAATGCCGCTGCGGACAGCGCGGTTGCTGGGACCTCTACGCTTCAGACAAAGCAACGATTGCGCGCTATCAACGTTTGCGGAACGCGAAGGGCGGGCACGCTCCGAACATGCGCAAACTGATCGAGTTGGTGGAATCAGGTGACCCGGCGGCCTCCGAAGCTGTGCGCGAGTCGGCGCGGTATCTGGGTGTCGGGATAGCCGGGTTGATTAACGGATTGGACCCGGATGTGATCGTTGTTGGCGGCGAGATTACGCGAGTCTGGGGATTGATTGAGCCCATTATCTCTCAAGAGGCAAAACACAGCCTGCTCGGCCCACGCGTCAGTACAATTCCCATCCGCCGCTCCGCTTTCGAGGTGCGACCGAGCCTCAAGGGAGCAGTCACGCTAGTTCTTAATGAACTGCTGTCGGTGCCGCCGGTCGGTTAAAGAGGTTGCGGTTACTTGATCGGGGCCAACCTCAGGATGATTGAGTTGGTGAACAAACTGCGCTCACGGCTGGATGGCGGCTTGATTCCGGCTGTCCCTGTCCCTTTTGATAAGAGCGGACGCCTGCACGCGAAAGCGCATGAATCATACCTGCAATACATGTGCAAACAACCTGTCGCCGGTGTTGCCGTGTGGGCACATACCGGCCGCGGGTTACTGCTTGACGATGAGCTGGCGCGCACAGTTTTGCGAGATTGGCGCGCTGCGCTCGGTGACCGTGTGCTGATTGCAGGCGTAGGGGCTGCGGGAGCCGAAACGCCGGAAGAGGCTACCGCGCGCTCGCTAGCGATGGCTGAGCGTGCGGCCAGAGAGGGCGCAGATGCGCTGCTCGTTTATGCTCCCACGTGGCTGCGTGGCCAGGCGGGCATGGATGAGCTAATCATCGAGCATCATAAGCGCCTGGCATCAGTTGGCCTGCCACTAGTGCTTTTCTATCTCTACGAGGCGGCGGGCGGCATTAACTACAGCCAAGGCGTGTTGGATGAATTGCTCGCGCACCCTGCGGTCATTGGCATCAAGATGGCGACGCTTGATAGCGTCATGACCTATCAGGATGTCTCGCGGTTTTTGACTACACGCTATCCGGACAAGCTCTTGATTACGGGTGAAGATCGCTTCCTCGGCTACAGTCTGCGTCGCGGAGCGCGCGCAGCGCTCATTGGCATGGGCGCCATTTGCTGTGCCATGCAGGCGAAACTAATTAGCTGCCACTTGCGAGGCGATGCCGAACGCCTGCTGTCGCTATCGGATCAGGCCGACTTGCTGGCGGAGAGCATCTTTATCGCTCCCATGGAAGGCTACATCACGCGTCTGCTCTGGTCCCTGGTTCATCTCGGTATCATCCCTCTCGCCGCGGCGTACGATCCCTGGGGTCCGCAACTTCCGGAGAGCGAGTTTGAAGAGATTGGGCGAACCCTCGCAGCGCTAAAAGAGATAGGTTGAGAAATGCTGATCGCGCGCTTGCTGCAGCAATTAGAGCTTGACGCCGGAGAGTCTGCTTCGCTCGTGGCCGACTACGAGAGGTTTGCCGCCGGACTACCGCAATCGCTGGAAGACTACATTCACGAGCGTTATCACTTGAACCTCAGTAGCGAGTACGGTGGCTTACCCATCAAGAACCCGTTCGGCAAAGGCTCAGGCCAACTCTCTCTCAATGCCTCGCAGATAAGCCAGGATGCGCAGGCTGGTCTCGGCTTTGTTGTGCTCAAGACTTTCATCGCCCAGGACTCAAGCGGAGCGCAGTCCATGAGCGATTGGGCCACCCACGAAACGCGTATGATCACCGAAAGGATCAAAGGTGCTGATGGTCAACTGGGGTGGACTGTGACCTGGAAGGGACGCGGCTGGTATGAGAGTTTCGATGCCTACCTCAAGTTTTTCGGCGAATCATTAGCAATAGCTGGAGAGTGCGAGATGATTGTGGCTCCATCGTGCAAGTATCACCTGCCCCGCCCTGGAGAGAGTGAATGGAAGTTTGCGGAGTACGAATATACGACCCGTCGGCTGCTCGATATTTGGCAGGAGCATGGGCCGGTTGGCGCGATGCCCATCGAGAAGGATTTCAGCCCCACCCTCGCCGGTTCAGATCGCGCATCACAAATGAGCACTGTGCTGCGGTGGTTGCGAACGGTCAGCGAACTAATTAAGAGAGCGGCGCGTCCGCGACCGATCAAGGTGGGGTTGAAAATTTTCAATGCCGTATTTGAAGATGCGTTTCAACTGGAGATGCTCCGCGCCGTCAATGGGCAATGCGCGGGAGATAGCGTCCCGGACTTTCTCGTTTACGCAAATCGGCTCTTTGATCCTAACCGTGAGTTCGACGGCGAGCGTGGCGTTGCCTATGGAGGACCGGATTTGAGCGCTCGCAACCTGTCGATCTTGGCGCGCCTGCGAGGCCTGGAGCAGTCGGGGCAGATTCCCGTGTGTCGCATTCCCATCAGCGCGACCGGCAATATCGAATCAGGCCGAATGGCCGTCGAATATCTCCTGCGCGGTGCCTCGAGCTTTCAAATGCACTCCTATTTTCAATTACCGGGCAGTGAGTATCGTATGAAGCGCCCAGGCAAGACAGCGTGCGCGCTGCATGAACTCTATTTCAATCCGCAGCATGGTCTGATTGCCTGGCTGCTCCATCTGCGTCGGGTATTAGATTGGCCCACCGAATGGAATATTAAGCGTATGGCAGACCATTGCGCCGACCCTGCAAACCGCTTATGGCTGGATTATGAGCCGGCGCTGAGTTGATGCTCGCGATGCAAGGTAGTGTCATGGTGTAGTGTCTCTAATGCCTTTCCTACGCCCTCGTTTGAAAGGTCATTGAAAACGGGCTTCGGAGAGTTGAAACACTGTAAAGGAGTTCAGAGACACTACACTAGTATGTGATGTAGTTGAGTGACTCCGCTGCCGTCCTGAAAAATGCACCAGTGCCGTTTGCGGTGCAAGCTGGACAGCTTGCGTTTCCCAAATTAGGACACTACCCGATGCAAGATGAAGTGGAAATCCGCTTGCTCACCGAGGGCGATATCGGCGCTGGGATGAGACTCAAGGAATTGGCCGGTTGGAACCAGACAGAGAGCGACTGGCGGAGATTGCTCAGGCATGACAGCCAGGGCTGCTTCGTTGCGTGCGTCGATCATCGAGTAGTGGGCACGGCTACCAGCACCGCCTATGGCCCAGACCTGGCCTGGATTGGGATGGTGCTGGTAGACCCCGATTACAGGCGGCGCGGCATTGGCACGCAACTGATGCGGGCAACGCTCGACAGCCTGCGCTCGCGCGGCGTTAAGACCATTAAACTGGACGCCACACCCGCGGGACGACCGGTTTATGCGGCTCTGGGGTTTACGGAGGAAACGCTGATTGAAAGATGGACAGGTACGGCAGGGCCTGCGGTGAGAAACGAATGCCAGGTCTGGC
>JBGPNE010000349.1:0-4300 GCA_041487335.1 Pyrinomonadaceae bacterium | reverse complement strand
GCCGGGCAGTCTAGATGGTATCCACCCATCGAGAGTGTGGCCGTTACTGACTGTCCGGCGAGACCGGTCGTATCAACTCTAATTGAGTTCGTTCCCTGTCCCGCGATAATTGTTCCCGCCGATACTGTCCAATTGTAAAGCGCTGATACATTTGGGGTGCCGCCTGTAACAGTGGCGCTAAAGTCCAAAGGCTCACCGGCCACCGGGTTGTCGGGACAAGAGATGACAGTGTTGGGGCATACGGGACGGGAAGGCGGGCACTTTTTTACCAACACAGTGGTCGAAGAAAACGCCTGGCACAGGCCCTTACCGCTGCCAGTTTCGATGTCAACGAAGGCCTTATAGTAGCCGGGGCTGACTCCCGAAAGATCCCAGGTGACCGTGGGACCATTACCATCGATGCGACCAACGCTCGTTGACCAGCCGTAACCGATCGGACCACCACCAGGGCAAGTCGCGATGGCATTCAAATGGACCAAGGTAGCCGGCATATTTCCTTCGCCATCGCAAACAGTGACCACTGTTGGATCGGCAGCCAGGCTCAGGGTAGGTGGAGCAAAAGCAACCGTCTCCTTCCTCGCCTTCTGGGCGAATGCTTGAAAAGCAAATAAATTGAGTCCTACCAGGGCAATTAGTAGGAACAATCCAATAATACGGCGCTCGTGTCTCACTATTTCCACTCCTTTTGTGCTGTTCCGCAAGTTTTGAGTCCACAGCGGCGGGACGGCCGATGTGTCCCCTTCAAAAATATCAGTTGATAAAAGAAAAAGCGGAATAGTAGTTCATTTCCACAACTCAACGCCTGATCTAGCGCTAATGCTCGCGCTGGGCCTGGAGTTTGCGAATGCGGCGCCACCGACACCAAGGCAGTTTGACCCTGGCTAAGGCAGTTTGACTCACTGGTGAAATTGAAGTAGATAAGTTGTGCTCCTGACATTCGCGGTTCCCTCGACCCAATGAGACAAACGCTCCTAATCGTCATGCTTGGTTTGCTGTTCGGTCAAGTTGGGTGTTGGAGGAAGCATGCGGATCGCGTCAATCCCGACCCTTCCGCAGGATCTACAAAGACTACTGAGGAAGATCAATCACAGGCGCGTGTCTATCTGGACAAAGGTAAAGAATTTTATCGAGGTGACCATGACCAAAAGGCTGCGGCAGCATTTCAGGAAGCAATCAAGTTGGATCCTGGGCTGGCAGAGGCTCACTTCCGTCTGGGCCTTGCGCAGGATGCTCTTGGTGAGGAGAAGGAGGCGGAGGAGTCATATAAGAAAGCCGTCGAGACCTATAGGAAATACCTTGAGGAAAACAGCAAAGACGCCGAGGGTCATTACAATCTGGGGCAGACTTATGCTGGGCTGCACCTTTATGGAGAGGCAGTGAGGGAATATCGTCAGGCTACGCATCTCAAACCGGACGATGCTGACATGTATTACGATCTCGGCGTGGCCCTGATGAGACTTGCGCAGTACGAGGAAGCCGCTGCGGCGTTTTCAAAGGCGCTCGAAATTGATCCGGAAAACTATCGAGCACAGGATGAGCTGGATGAAGCGCGCGCAGGGGTTAACCGCATCAGGGCCGGGAAGAAACACCAGGAAGAACTGCTGAAGAAGCAAAAGGAAGAAGAACTTAAAAAACAGCAGGGAGAGGAGCCTACACCAGGTTCCGAAGCGAAGCCAGGCAATACTAATAAGCCATAAGGCGGACCTGAGAATGAGAAAGTAAAGGAGAAGTAATGGCGACATACACACCACCACCCTATTTCCCGCAGGGCTCCTTAGCGCCGCCCGACGAGAACCGGTTCAAAAAATTTAAGCTGGCGATGTTTGGGCTCTTACTCTTGATTCTGCTTTTGTTGGGAGGAATTGGTGTGGGGATCTGGTATCTGATGAAGTGGCTTTTCTAGTGTTTTCATGAGAAATTGCAGGGCAGATACCCACGTTTCAAGGGGTCGGCGCCTTGACAGTTAAAGCCTTGACCCTTATAGTTTGTCGTTTCGGACTCACGGTCTGAAGTAAAGAGTGCAACGTCCGGTTGGTTCTGTCGGTGTGGAGGCGTTGCCCGGCTGGTAATCGGTGTCAGTCGTTTGACAATTATTGTGGCGTAAGTTGCATGCGTCGCGATTGGCTGGAAACCGGCCAAGCGCTCCAGCGCATGCGCGTGTGTGAAGGGCCAACGGCCTTCTCGTCCCCAGTGATGCGACGCCACAGAAAAGTTTCGGCTTTAAGGGAAGCCACAATCCGCACCCGCCCAACAGCGAACTCAGAACATCCCTGAAAATAAGTTTCAAACAGGGCAGTCGCCTGCGCTGACTGCCGGACAAGTTCCGGAAAGAGGCAGGCAATGCCGTTTTGCGCTCTGCAATCTGCGGCGCAGGTTAAGGAAAGAGGGAAGAGAGCTAGTGCCGACCATAAATCAGCTTGTACGCAAGGGCCGCGAAAAGGTCAAGTATAAGACGGCCAGTCCGGCGCTTCAGAGTTCGCCGCAAAAGCGAGGTGTTTGCACCCGCGTGTATACGCAGACACCCAAGAAGCCAAACTCAGCGCTGCGCAAGGTGGCGCGGGTGCGTCTGACAAATGGTATTGAAGTTACCACCTACATCCCTGGCGTCGGTCATAACCTGCAGGAGCACTCGATCGTCCTGATTAGAGGCGGTCGGGTGAAAGATCTGCCGGGCGTTCGTTATCACGTCATCCGCGGAACACTTGATTCTGTGGGAGTCTCGGATCGCAAGCAGGGACGGTCGAAATACGGGGCGAAGCGACCGAAGACGGGCGCGGGAAAATAATCAATTGAGATACCGGGTGTCGGTGCCTGGAGCCGAACAACCCCTGTTGACTGACACCCGGCAACTGGAGACCAGACACCAAGATTATGCCAAGAAGAAGAGTTGCCGAGAGACGAGAAGTACTTCCGGATCCCATCTACAATAGTCCGCTGGTGACCAAGTTTATCAATGGGGTGATGTGGCAAGGCAAGAAATCGGTCGCCGAGATCATCTTTTACGGGGCAATGCAGCAGGTGGGAGAGAAGGCCGGCGAAGAGCCTTTGAAGGTGTTCAAGCGCGCTATTGACAATGTGAAGCCGACTGTTGAGGTCAAGTCGCGCCGCGTTGGTGGTTCGACTTACCAGGTACCCATAGAAGTCCACCAGGAGCGCCGCGGTGCATTGGCGATTCGCTGGATTGTTTCCTATGCGCGCGGACGTGGCGAAAAGACGATGACCGATCGTCTCGCGGGAGAGATTCTCGACGCGGCGAACAATCGCGGTAACTCGGTAAAGAAGAAGGATGACACGCATCGCATGGCCGATGCCAACAAGGCGTTTGCGCATTATAAGTTCTGAAATCGTAAATCGTCAATGGTACATCGTGAATGGTTGTCTATTTACGATTCACCATTGACGGTTCACGGTATTTGTTATGGCTAAGAACGATCTGAGCACGTTTAGGAATATCGGTATCATGGCGCACATCGATGCCGGTAAGACCACCACCACGGAACGCATCCTTTATTACACGGGCATCACGCACAAGATTGGCGAAGTGCACGAGGGTACGGCGACGATGGACTGGATGGAGCAGGAGCAGGAGCGCGGCATCACAATTACCAGCGCCGCGACGACCTGTTTCTGGGAGAGAAACGGTGTCGATCATCGCATCAACATAATCGATACGCCTGGCCATGTTGATTTCACCATGGAGGTTGAGCGTTCGCTGCGGGTGCTCGACGGCGCGGTAACTGTGTTTGACGGCGTCGCCGGCGTTGAGCCGCAATCGGAAACGGTGTGGCGTCAGGCTGACAAGTATGGCGTGCCACGCATTTGTTTCATTAACAAACTCGATCGTGCTGGGGCCTCCTTCGAGAGATCATTCGAGTCGATCATTGCTCGTCTCGGTGCCAATCCCGTTGCGCTCCAGATCCCAATTGGCATTGAAGATCAATTTAAAGGCGTAGTCGATGTGATCGCGATGAAGGGATTGATCTGGAACGATGAGAGCAAGGGCTCAGAATATGAAACAGCGGATATTCCCGCCAACCTGAAAGAGCTGGCCGCTGCTGCTCACGAGAAGCTTATTGAGGCTGTGGCTACTGTCGACGACGGCTTGATGCATAAGTATATCGAAGGGGAGCAGATCAGTGAGGAGGAGATCCGGAGAGCGCTTCGTAAAGGAACGCTTGAGTTGAAACTCGTTCCTGTGGTTACCGGGTCGGCCTTCAAGAATAAAGGTGTGCAGACGCTACTCGATGCCGTCGTCGATTATCTACCGTCTCCGCTCGATATCCCTCCGGTAGAGGGACTC
>JBGPNE010000348.1:0-4303 GCA_041487335.1 Pyrinomonadaceae bacterium | reverse complement strand
GATCAAGATATCAAGTGGCAAGGATTCCACCTTTGGAGCACCTTCAATGAAATGTGCTGGGGCGTCGACGTGAGTTCCAGAGTGGGCGCCGAAGTGAATAAGTGAGACATTAGCAGGATCGCCATTCGCAAGAGCAAGCCATTGTTTGATCTCAATACCCGGATCGCCCGGATATGTTGGCGTTCTGGCAGAAAGCGGTACGCTGACGTCGTAGATTGGCATCAAAAATGACTACCTTTGTAACAGCGGTCGCTGCATAGTAATTGTCGCTAAAGAAGAGTGTCAATATTGGTGTAGCTGGGTCAGAGTATGAGAGAGCTGAAAGAGTATCATCTCTTGCAGACCACTGATGCCTGCGCTAGCATCAGGCGCTGCTAATTCAAGCTGCTGAGGGTGCGTTATCAAGCGTAACGATATTACAGAGAAACCGCGTCTCGCCGCCTCAAACTATCTAAACACAGCCCCACTCATCTGGAGCTTTGTTCACGGAACGCGAAAGGGTGAAGTCGGGCTTATCGAAGCTGTACCGGCGCGCTGCGCAGAATTATTGGAGCAGGGACGCGTGGGGGTTGCCCTGGTTCCCGTTATTGAATATCAGCGATTGTCCGGCATCACAGTTGTGCCGCACGTCTGCATCGGATCGCGGGAAAGAGTTCGCAGCGTGGTTCTGGTAACCAGTGCCGATGACTTAAAAAGCATCCGTACAGTTGCTCTCGACGAGTCGTCGCGCACCTCGGCCGCTCTGGTCAGAATCATCTTTCGTGAGTTTCTCGGTTTTGAACCGCAGTGGAGGTGCTATGCGCCCAACCTCAAACAGATGCTGAGCGAGAATGACGCCGCACTAATAATCGGTGATCCAGCGATGACTTTCACCCGTGAGGGCGGCCTGTGCGTCTTCGATATGGCCACCCTCTGGAGAGAGTACACGGGACTCGGCTTTGTCTTTGCGCTGTGGATGATTCGCGACGATGCTTCTGCCGCTGATCGCGAGATCGATTTCCGGGCCGCCTGCGACGAAGGCCTGATGCGAGCCGAAGAGATCATCGACTTTTATCAACCGCTGCTTGGTTTGCCGCGCACTGAGCTGCAAACTTATCTACACGAGAACATTAGCTTTTACATGGACGTTGACATGCAGGCGGGTTTGCATCTCTATTACAAGCTGGCGCACAAACACGGACTGATCCCAGGTGTGAAGCCTTTGAAATCGATAGATGCTTAGCATAGTATTTCGGAGTTAGTATTTCCGATCACCGAAGTTGAAAGCATGACTGATATCCAACCGATTCTGGATCGAACGTTGGCGGGCGAGCGCATGACGACGGACGAATGTACTGCATTGCTCGAATCGTATGAAATTGCCCGGATTGGCGCGGTTGCTGATGAGATTCGCAAACGCAAACATCCGGAGGATGTCGTCACTTACATCATCGACCGCAATATTAATTACACAAATGTATGCAATGTAGTCTGCACTTTTTGCGCCTTCTACCGCCGGCCCGGCGCGCCTGACACTTACGTTCGGACCATCGACGAGATCTGCCAGAAGATCGATGAAACAATTGCGCTCGGCGGCACGGGCGTCTTAATGCAGGGTGGACTGCATCCTGATTTTGGCATCGAGTGGTACGAAGACCTGTTACGCACACTGCGCGCGAAATATCCAAATTTTCAGCTTCACTGCTTTTCGCCGCCGGAGATCCACAACATCCATCTCATATCGGGCCTTGATTACGAAACGATCATGACGCGTTTGAAGGAGGCAGGCTTATACAGCTTGCCCGGCGGTGGTGCTGAGATTCTGGACGATGAAGTGCGCCAGCGCGTCGCTACAAAATGCACAAGCGAAGAGTGGTTAGCCGTGATGCGTGCCGTTCACCGCGTCGGCTTACGATCAACCGCGACGATGATGTTCGGCATCGGCGACAAGGTGGTCCACCGCGTTCGTCACTTGCAGCGGATACGCGATCTGCAGGACGAGACCGGTGGGTTTACCGCATTCATTCCCTGGACATTTCAACGAGAGAACACCGCCCTGGGCCGCCGTATCAAAGAGGAGCCTACTGGTATCGACTATCTAAAGATGCTCTCCGTGTCACGGCTCTTTCTCGACAACATCGAAAACTTTCAATCATCATGGTTGACGCAAGGCTTGAAGCTCGGACAAGTCGCCCTTCGCTTTGGTGCGAATGACATGGGCTCGATCATGATCGAGGAGAACGTTGTCTCGGCTGCAGGAGCTCATAACCGCGCGGAAGAGAAAATGCTTCGTTTCTTGATCCGCGAGGCAGGCTTCCTTCCACAGCAGCGAGACATCCTGTATCGTCGGGTTCATCGTGAAGAGCCGTCCGCATTTGGTAAGGTCGAAGACGCGACGCTGACAGAATCAAGCCCGGTTACGATCAATTAAAGAGTTCACAAACAAGCATTTCGAGTTGCAGCCGTGGTGTGGCCTGCGAAGTTTTGATAGCCAGATCGGCGGCGGCAATCCGCGTTATGGCGTGGGCTATTTTCGTCGCATCGGTTCGTTCGAGAGTGGCGAGAAAGGCGTCTCGCTTGAAAAACGGCATCGGAACAGTTCGAAAGACATCATCGCGCGACCCGCGCGTCAACAGGTCTTTCGCGAGCGCCAGCCGGTGGTAGTTACCGGCGATGGCCCCGATGAGCATGACTGGCTCAGCCCCGCCTTGCAGCAGCCGATGCAGGGTCTCGATCGCCCGCTTGCGGTTGCGGGCAAACAGGTGATCGCCCAGCTCGAAATTCGAAAGCTCACGCGAGCGACCAATCAGCGCCTCGACCATTTCCCTTGTGATACGGCCAGTCTTAATTGCAGCGGCTGCGAGCTTGTCAAGTTCTGAAGCGAGCGTTTGCACATCGGTTCCAACCAGCGCGATGATCTCGCTCAAAACTTGGCTATCAGCGTTGGCCTTGAGTTCCTGCAAACGTGAAATGGCCCACGCTTTGGCTTCACCATCTTTTAGTGGCGGGAATTCCACCACCAGGCAATTGTCGAGTAGCGTTTTCGTTAGCTTCTTGCGCTTGTCGAGATCGTTGGCAACGAAGACGACTACACTTGATTCGGCCGGCCGGTTGATGTAACGAATCAGCACCTCTTCATCGGCCTCACGAAGTTTACCGAAATCCGTAATTCGCACTACCCGCCGCGTCGCCATCATTGGCAGTTGTTCGGCGGCCGCGATTGCTTCCGGTGCACCTCCAGTCAACAGGCTGAAATTTGATTCATTGAACTCGCGCAGCAGCGTGTCGCGCAGGGCGGCATCGGCGATTGCCCGAACGGCCGCATTGCGCAGGTAACTTTCGATACCAATCAGAAGATAGAGCGGATTGAGGCGCCCTTCTCTGAGCGAGCGATCTAACTCCTGACGCGAAATAGTGCTCATTTCTTTTCGGTTGCTACAGCATTGATCAGAGTGGAGACGATACTCTCTGCAAAACTCCGCGCCATCCGCTCGACTGCCGGATCCTCTTCGTTAAAGAAGTTGCGCGGATCATTGGCAAACTCATACTCACCCCGAAAGACAGCGTTTTGATTGTCGTAAAGGACCCGGTTCTCAGTTTGATCGCGCACAGTCACCGCGGCGACGATCGTTACCTCGAAAACCCTTGCCCGCCCCTTGTCGTCCAGCAGAACGCCAGAGAAGGTGAAGCTCTTGATGATGCCTTCGATGACGGCGTCGGCGCCTTCGCGATCCCCCTGTACCCGCAGACCCCGACCGCGATGGACCAGCTCATTAATCACGGCCCCCGTGAAACGCGATTCTATCTTGTAACGAAGGGCGTTGTTCTGAAAAGCCGGTACTGCCACAGTATGAATACGGGAGGGGAGTTGGTTCTTTGTCACGGGCTTGTAGCATTCAGCAAACCCGGAGACGAATAGCAGAAGCACGCTAAGAGCAGGTAGGCGAAGGATCTTTTGCATCAAAGGGCTCTTTCAGTTGTCAGCTAGCAAGTTACAAATTGAATTCGCAATTCTCTCGCACAGTTAGCGCCCGGGGCAAGTGGAGGATTACGACAGAGGCCAGGTAGAACACGGAGAATTCGCATAGGGTTGATCAGTCCTGAGGCGAAAATATGTCTTCTTACTCTGCGCTCTGCGTGTCTCCGTGGTTGAATGCTTTAGGTGGCGCTTGACTTGAGAGCGCATTGGCGATAGAAATTGCGCTGCGTTCCACTGACCAACAACAAGGAGAGACTATGAGCGAACAAAACAAAGCAATCGTGCAGGAAATTTACAACAACTTCAAGATCGGCAACATTGAGGCGTTGCTCAATCGGCTGTCGG
>JBGPNE010000347.1:0-4303 GCA_041487335.1 Pyrinomonadaceae bacterium | reverse complement strand
CGTATCTCGATAATGTTTACGTAAGGTCAACTAAAAAGATTGAGCGTGTTATTGTCGGGTTTCTCTTTTCTTATAATTTCCTGCCCAAGAGCTGGATATATCTTGCACTCAACGATATCGACAACGGTCTTGATTTTTATGATGAGGTCACTCGCTTCGAGATCGACCTTATCACGCGAGCGCTGCTACATACGGGCGGACACCAGGGACGCGCGGCTCGATTACTAAATCTGAAAGTAACGACGCTCAATTCGAAGATCAAACACTACGACATCAAGCTGGAAGGTTTCGCAGCCGGCTATCCATTTGCTGGCAACACCGAGATGGAAACTCGCCCACACGCCTGAGCCCCTTTCGTCGCATGTTTCCGCGCGCCAGCCATTCGACCTCGCGTCTTTAAAGCTGATCTGACTGCTACGAAAAAATGGTAGCTGCGCTGCATGCCTACAATTCTCACACTGGCGATATCCAATAACAGCAATACTGTTCCGTCCGAATTCCAAATTTTGCAATGTAAGTCTCATCACCGGCCCCGCGAGTTGGCCCATGCGAGTGACCAAACGGCCTTTTCAGCATGTGAGCAAGCAGGCACGATCCTTGCACTCTCTCAGGGTGTGACAGCTTCGAGCAGCATCTCCGGCCTTCCGAATTTTCGGAAACCATGCTCAGCATTTCTAAAGCGAGCATTGCTGAAGCCTAAAAATCAATATTCAAGAAAGGAAGTGGTAATGATGAAAGTATTTTCGCTACTGGTCGCGGTGCTGTGTATCAGCCTCGCTTCTTCCTTGGCTTTGGCCCAGGATCTCTCAACGACAGGCTCTATCGGAGGCAAGGTTGCGGATGTCAATGGCGCGACTCTGGCAGGCGCGACCGTCACCGTGACTGGCCCAACCGGCGAGGGTTCGGCGACAACCAATAATGAAGGGGCGTTTGAGGTACAGAACCTCAACCCGGGTGACTACAGCCTCAAGGTTACAGAGAACGGCTTCAAGACTGCCCTGGTATCAAAGGTGACAGTCAACGTCGGTAAACAATCAAATCTACAGTTAACTCTTCAGCCTGGTGAGATCTCAGCCACGGTAGACATAACCGACACGGCCACGAGCATTGACCAGCAAAGCACTGCGGTCGGACAGAGCTTGAATGACCAACTATTCAAGAACATTCCGGTGCAACGCAGTGTCTCCAGTCTGTTTTATCTATCCCCGGGCGCCACGGACAGCATTAACGGCGGGCGTGATAACCCGTCCATTGCGGGCGCATCCGGGCTCGACAATCTTTACATCGCCGACGGTGTGAACATTACCGACGCGGCGTTTGGCGGCATCGGCACGTTCAATCGTTCGTATGGCTCGCTTGGCACCGGCATTAATACGTCATTCGTTAAAGAAGTGCAGGTGAAGACAGGTGGGTTCGAACCACAGTACGGCCAGTCGCAAGGCGGCATAGTCAATATCACCACACAATCGGGCGGCAATGCGTATCATGGAGCGCTTTATGGTTTTGCTCGTCCGAAGTCGTTTGAGGCAACTCGCCGCCAGCCCGACGACACTCGCGTCAACAAACAAGGGAAACTTTTGCATGAGGAGAATTACGATTTCGGTGCGGACGTGGGCGGCTACATTCCCGGCGCCCGTAACAACCTGTTCTTCTTCGGCTCATTCAACCCGACAGTGCGCCGGGAGCTTGTTCGTGGTGTCGAAGGCAACGCCAGTGACACAGCGGCTGGCAATGGGTCGATTATCAACACTGGGGTGTTCAATCTGCTCGGCGACCATGCTCGTCGCTACAGAACACTGAACTATGCCCTCAAGCTCGACTACAACATCAATCAGAACCACACTCTGGCCTTTTCGATCTTTGGTGACCCGACGAAGACCAACAAGTCAGACTTTCGCACGCTTAACATCGACAACACAACGGGCCAGAGCCAGTTGGATTTCGGCACGCGCAACACGGCTATTCGCTACTTTGGCTCACTGAGCCCAACGTGGACGTTAAGCGCGTCTTTCAGCCAGGGAAGAAACCACTTCGACGAGACCGGCTTTGCCGATCTGAACCTGATTCAGGTTCGACTGCCCATCGATCCAATCCGCGGCAACTACGCTGTACAGGGTCTCGGATTCTACGAGCCGACCCAGAGCACAAACTACCGCACCACGTTTGATACGACGAAGCAGGTGAACCTGCTCGGGCAGCACACCTTCGCCTTCGGTTATCAGTTTCAGCGCTCTCTCTACTCCGGCAGCCGCCAGCGCAGTGGACCGCGATATGCCATTCCAGATACAAACGCGAGCGGTATTGCGATAACTGACATTGGCGGCACGCCAGCCTCAATCGGGCAGATGTTCAACGTGCATTTCCGGCTGCGCGCGCAAAATGCTGCCTGCACACTATGTCCACGCTTCAACGTGAGGGGTACGGACGTGCCAGTTTCTCTGCAAGTCTATCGTGGGGAATTTGGCCCACCCAGCTTTGACACGTTTGGCAACTACCATGCTGGCTACGGGCAGGATACCTGGCGTATCAACAAGTACATCACGGCGCTCGCCGGATTGCGTTGGGAACAGGAGCGCGTAATTGGCAGTCCTAATGCGGCTGGGCGGCGGTATGCCTATACGTTCACCGATCAATGGGCGCCACGCCTGGGCGTAACAGTCGATCCATTCGGCAAAGGGAAGACCAAGATCTGGTACAACTTCGGTCGCTTCTTCGAATATTTGCCACTCGACGCGGCCGAGCGGTCGCTTTCACAAGAACTGGACTTCACCGGCTTCCGGTTTGCTCCAGGCTTTACGACTGACGCGGCTGGGGTTCGTCACGTCACACTCAATTCCCTCGGTTCAGTAACCCCGATTGTCGATGCTGCTCATCTGCTGACGGGCGCTGTGGGTTCCGGTAACGTTCCGGGTGCGGGAAACGTCTCGGCTTCCGACCTCAGCGCAATCACGGCGGGCACCAAGCTGGGCTTTTCTCAGGAGCACATCATTGGATTCGAGCAGCAACTGCCTGGCAACTTCGTTCTCTCGGTGCGTTATCAGGATCGTCGTATCAAACGCATCATCGAGGACGCGGCAGTGCTTTCACCCGAGGCGGCAAACGCTGGCGTCGCTCAGACCTACTTCATCGGTAACGTCGGCTCGCGGCTCGACGCGGCAACCAACCTTCAGCCGTTCCGTTATGCTGTGGGAGCGGCCGTTCCCGCTGGTTGCGTGCAGTCGACACCAGGTGTGCCGGATTTCGGAACTGAAGTAACCGACGCAAACGGCAACAGTCTCGGCAACGTATGCTTTGGAGCGCATGGGATTGTGAATGGAGCATCGTTTAACTCGCCGGATGGAACTCCGGATGGGTTCATCGATCCCGTCCGCATCTATCGCGCTGTTGAAGTTGAATTGAACAAACGCTTCTCCAATGGCTGGCAGGTTCTTTCAAATATGCGCTTCGCCAGGTTGAAGGGTAATTACGAAGGTCACCTGCGTAACGACAACGGCCAGACTGATCCTGGTATCAGCTCGCTGTTTGATTTCACTGCTGGTGATTTCAATCTGCTGGGAGACCAGTTCGCTGTTGGTCCACTCAACACGGATCGACGGTTTATCTCAAACCTCTACGGGAGCTACACCTTCGGCAAAGACCGTTCGAGCTTCGGCAGCCGCACGCTCAAGGGCCTGAATCTTGGCGCCGGTCTGCATTTGGAGTCTGGTCTACCTATCAGCGAATTTCTGCCGCATCCCGTTTATTTGAATGCGGGTGAGATTCCGGTTGCTGGTCGTGGCAAGTTGGGCCGTACGCCCTTTTTCAGCAAACTTGATCTGCACGCAGACTATCCGTGGCAGATTAGCGAACGCGCGAAACTCAGCTTCATTGCTGACTTCTTCAACGTAACAAACAGCCGCCAGGTGCTGCTGCCGGATCAGTTCAGGCAGCTTGATCTCGGCGCAAATAATCCAGACTTTCTCCAGCCTCAGATCAATCTGACTACGCTGAACCAAGGCTTCCGCCTGCCCTTCAGCATGAGGATGGGGATGAGGTTTGAATTCTAGTTCGGTCGCTTTGGAATCACTTTCAGGGAGGGGATCGGTTCCCCTCCCTCTTCTTCTTGAGCTTGCTAATGCGTTACTCAGGCCTTTGCTGGTTCGTTTCTCTTTTTCTCACGCTCATCCTTTCTGCTCCGACATTTTCCCAGGGACGTCCCACCGCCCCGGCCATTGCCGTTCAAATCAATGGACAGTTGCGAAATATCTTGCGGGCACATCAGCCCGACAACGCAATGGTTGAGTTTGAGGAATATTTGCGCCTG
>JBGPNE010000346.1:0-4304 GCA_041487335.1 Pyrinomonadaceae bacterium | reverse complement strand
CTCGCCAACTGTCTTCAGCGCGGCCTTGATCTTGTCGGCAAGCGGAGCGAATTGATCGTCAACGATCAGGATTCCATCCGAGCCTGCAGAAACTCCGATATTGCCACCTGAGCCTTCAAGCATGTAAACATTGCCAGCGACTTTCGTGACCTTGATCTCTACTTTCGAAAAGTCCTGCTGGGCGCCTGTGTCGACGGCAACAAGGTCAGGGTGGCGTAGATTAAGAGACGCATTTTCATGGCAAACTCCCTAGTCTGTTTTGGGTCAGGTGGCCTCTGGACTCATTCCTGCTCAGGGCTCTTGAGTACTGCAATGAACGGTAGATTGCGGTAACGTTCCGCGAAATCGAGGCCGTAGCCAACGACGAAATGATCCGGAATCTGAAACCCTAGATAGTCGATCTGAACTTCTCGCGCGCGGCGTTCATACTTGTCGAGCAGAGCTACGAGTTTAACGCTTGCGGCACCGCGTGATTTCAGGTTCGCAAGCAGATAAGAAAGAGTCAGTCCGGTGTCGACAATATCCTCGACGACGATGATGTCACGGCCCTCGACCGGCACATCGAGGTCTTTCAAGATACGCACCTCGCCCGAAGTCCGCGTGGAGGAGCCATAGCTTGAAATCGCCATAAACTCAATGCTCAACCGGATATCGATAGCGCGCAGGAGGTCACTTAGAAAGAAGCAGGCGCCCTTAAGCACGCCAATCAGCAGCGGATTTCGTCCCGCGTAGTCGCGGGTGATTTCGGCGCCGAGCGCTTTGATGCGCGACTGAATCTGCTCTTCAGAGAGAAGGATTTCGAGATTGGGATTGCTGAATTCGGATTGTATGTGTGCGGAAGACGAAGCCAAGTTTTCTCTCCTGTTAATTATTTAAAGTTCGAAACGGATACTCGCAACCGATGTTTGCGCATCTGCCTTGTGGTGCGACATACTATGCAAGCTCTTCCCTGAAGGTCAATGTCAAAGTCATTATGGCAGACGATCAGTCACCACGCGATCGAATCCGAGCCCTGGTTCGCGACGTGCTGAACACAGCGCTTCCTGCCGAGGAGGTTGGCGAGCCGGGACCGACCGTGGCGACTAACCAAACAACCAGCGCGTTTATAAATACAGCTCCAAAAAGCGAGCCATCAAGAGCCACAGTCATGCGTGATGAATCGTCGAAGATGGTCATCACTGAAGACGATGTTCGCGGTTTGGAGCAGGGTGCTATCCTGCGAATTGCCGAGGGCGCGCGCCTCACTCCGCTCGCCGCGGACATCATAAACGATAGAAAGATCGAGATAGTTCGTAGAGTGCCCAGAGGTGGCTCAAAGAGCGCTAAACTGATTGCCCTCGGCGCCGACCACGGTGGCTTCAAGATGAAGGAAGAGCTTAAAAGATTCCTCAACGAGTTGGGCCATCGCGTGCACGATTTTGGCACCAACTCGGAAGATGCCGTTGACTATCCTGACTTTGCGCATGCGGTGGCGCGCGCCGTTGCGGATGGAACAGCGGACGTGGGGATCATAATCGATGGGGCCGGCGTCGGCAGCGCGATCACGGCAAATAAAGTTCCGGGTGTGCGTGCGGCTGCTTGTTACTCCGTAGCCGTTGCGCGCAACTCGCGCGAACATAACGATGCGAACGTTCTGACCCTTGGCAGCAAGACGATCAGCGACGGAGAGATGCGCGAGATTGTTCAGGCCTGGCTGGCAACTGAGATTAGTGAAGAACGCCACCGCAAAAGAGTTTCAAAGATCGAGGCGATTGAGCGCCAGTATCAGCGTTAGTGCTTCATGCAAACTTAGGCAATTCCAATTTAGGAAGGACATACAATTTTCTCATCGACTCGCCCGAGGCCGCACACGTGTTAGAATGCCTGGATTGCAGGGAGCCAATGGGATGGCTCTCGCTGCTTCGGAGTTCCTAACTGGATGTCACATTCGCACAACGGCGATCTCGAACTACTTATCGAGCAGATTACGGACGCCATAGTCGCTCGCCTGAATGGTGACGAATCCGATCAGGCGGCGCTTTGCGGCTGCACTTCTGAGTGCTTCAACCGCTGTCCTGAGCGGATGCACCGTATAATCGACGCGGGGGCTTCCCGCATTGGTTTGGTTTTGGGAGAGACCGCTTCAGCGAGGGATTGGACCAGCTTGATCGATCACACGTTGCTAAAACCCGAGGCCACGCACGAAGATATCAAACACTTGTGTGAGGAGGCAGCGAGATACAGGTTCGCGTCAGTTTGTGTGAACCCCACGTGGGTTCGTGTTGCCGCCTGTAATCTGCGGGGCACGGGCGTGCCGGTCTGCACCGTCATTGGATTTCCTCTCGGCGCCACGCTGGCAGACGTTAAAGCCTACGAGGCCCGGCGGACGATCTTTGAAGGCGCACGTGAAGTTGATATGGTAATCAATGTGGGAGCGTTGAAGAGTGGCGACGATTGCCTCGTTGAGCACGATATCCGTTCGGTTGTTGTAGTCGCTCACGAGTACGATGTCACATGCAAAGTGATTATAGAAACCGCCTTGTTAAGTACGGAAGAGAAAGTGCGGGCATGCCTGGCAGCGAAGAAAGCCGGTGCGGATTTCGTGAAGACCTCATCAGGTTTCTCGAAAGGTGGCGCGACTGTGGCTGATGTTGCGTTGATGCGGCGCATAGTCGGGTCAGAACTCGGCGTGAAAGCTTCCGGTGGCGTCAAAGGCTTGGATGACGCACGCAAAATGGTTGAGGCCGGCGCAACACGCATTGGTGCGAGCGTTGGCGTCAAGATTGCCCAGGAAGCTGCCGGTGTTAGACCATCTGCGAGCACGGCTGCCTACTGACTTTCGAAACTCAAATTTCCGGTTAACAAATGTTTGTCTAAATTGCGAGGTCTTGATACAAACAGGGCTTTGCGTCTATGCTTCCGTCGAATCCAGATTTCCAGGCAGTTGGTGAAAGCAGTTTCGAGCTGGACAGTGATCTCGAATCCTTTCCCATGCCACAAGACGAACTCGTGCTGATCATGAATCCGGACCCGCTGGCAAAACGCGAACGAAGTGACGGCAAAGAGGGTCGGCGGCGCAAACAGCGACGAGCAGACGCAGCAATGCACCCAAGACGCAAGCTGCTGGCAGTTATACTCGGCGGAGGCGCTGGAACGCGCCTTTTCCCGCTCACGCAGCCACGCTCAAAGCCTGCGGTCCCGCTGGGAGGGAAATACCGGCTGGTTGATGTGGCAATCTCGAATTGCATCAACTCCGATGTCATGCGAATGTTTGTCCTGACGCAGTACAATTCCGCCTCACTTAATCGTCACGTGGCCCAAACCTACCGCTTTTCTCAGTTTTCCAATGGCTTCGTCGAAATACTGGCTGCTGAACAAACACCGGAAAGTCCACAATGGTTTCAGGGCACTGCGGACGCTGTGCGTCAGGTGCTTCCCCATATCAGAGATTGGGGGATCGATACGCTGCTTATCCTATCTGGCGATCACCTCTATCATATGGACTATCGCGACTTTCTCGGTCGTCATTACGAGACCGATGCAGATGTGACTGTTTCGGTGATCCCTTGCGATTATGCTTCAGCCAGCGACTTTGGCTTGCTCAAGACGGATGAGACCGGCCGCATAGTTGAGTTTAAAGAGAAACCCAAAGGTTCGGAGTTAGAGTCTATGCTAGTGGATACAACGAGCCTCGGGCTGACTGCGGAAGAAGCAAGGGCACGTCCTTTTCTGGCATCGATGGGAATCTATGTTTTCAAGTACGATCAATTGGAAAGGTTGTTGGCTGAGGATCCAAGCTGGGTTGATTTCGGCCGCGAGATTATTCCGGGCGCCATCAAATTCCGCAATGTCCAAGCTTTCGTTTTCGATGGCTACTGGGAAGACATAGGAACGATTAGTGCTTTCTACAGAGCTAATTTAGATCTGACATCCAAGGTTCCTAAGTTCAACTTGTTCGATGCTGAAGCTCCGGTGTACACGAGAGCACGCTATTTGCCGCCATCAAAGATCGAAGACTCCCAGATTGATGATTCAATTATAAGCGACGGTTGCATTATCAATGGTGCAAGGATTACGACCTCTGTCATAGGTCTGAGGAGCCGAATCTCGAAGGGCGTGCATATTGAGGCATCGTTTATGATGGGTGCGGACTATTATCAAACTATCCCAGAGATGAGTGACAATGCTGCAGCCGGCCTGCCTCGGGTCGGCCTCGGGGAAGGAGCAGTTATCAAGCGCGCTATCATTGATAAGAACGTCCGCATCGGAAGCGGCGCGCGACTCCTCAACGAGGCAGGAACTTTAGAGGCTGATGGGGAAGGCGG
>JBGPNE010000345.1:0-4310 GCA_041487335.1 Pyrinomonadaceae bacterium | reverse complement strand
CACATAAGAAATTTGGCACCACCTTCCGCATGATTAACATGATCGTTATCCTGCAACTGCTGACGATCATTGGCTCGCGCGGCAACGTCTATGTGCTCGGCGAAGCTTACGCGTTTGGTGTGATCTGGTCGTTTGCTTTCAAGGCGTTGGCAGTGCTGGTGCTGCGCTTCAAAGACAGGTCGCCGCGCGAATGGAAGGTTCCCTTCAATATCAATCTCGGCAGCAATGAGATTCCGCTCGGCTTGGGCATCATCGCTGCGCTGCTCTTCTCCGTCGCCGGAATCAACCTGATTACAAAACAGGTTGCGACCGTCAGCGGCGTGGCGTTCACGCTGGTCTTCTTCATACTCTTCACCGTTTCCGAACGCATCAACGCCCGCAAACGCGGCCATGCTCAGCATGTCGAAATGGATCAGTTCCGGCTGCAAATGCAGGACGTGGTAACAAACGAGACTGTTCAGGTACGTCCAGGCTGCACGCTTTGTCTCGTGCGCGACTACAACACCCTCGACCATGTGCGCAAAGCCCTGGAGCTGACTCACACAGGAAAACGCGACCTGGTGGTGATGACGGTTCAAGTCATGAGAGGGCCGGACACCGGATATGAAAACATCGGCGAACAGCACCTGTTTACTAACTACGAACAACTGCTCTTCAGCAAAGTCATCGCCCTGGCAGAAAAAGCAGGTAAGCACGTCGATCTGCTGGTTGTGCCATCGTCGAATGTGTTCGAGGCTATTGCTCATACAGCTGTGCAACTGGACTGCTTGGAGATTATTGCCGGTCGCTCATCGGTCCTCTCCCCCGAAGAGCAGGCGAAACGTTTAGGAGAAGCGTGGGAAGCTCTGCCACACAAGCCGGAACATCAAGTTTGTTTCCGAGTGGTGGAGCCGGATGGAACGACACATGATTTTTATCTCGGGGCGCATGCGCCGCATCTCGCCGATGACGATATCAATGTCATTCACAGGCTATGGCTCGACGTCACAAACGAGAAAGGCGGCGAGGGAGCCCATCACAAAGAGATCGTGACGGTTGCATTGGCGCGTCTTGAAGAGGCTCTCAAGGGAACCGAAAGACGGCGTGTGCTTGAACAAACAAATACCCTAATGCGTCAGCGAGGCCGAGCGGAGCATGCGGAAGATGAGGAAGAAACCGAGAAGTATGACGATGCGGTCGCTTCTTAGCGAAGTGTCGCATTATTCGGCAAGTCTTTAGGTCGGGAGTATCGCGAACAGTCTTAGACAGAATCAAGTCTTATTCGCACCTCATTAGCATTCTTGCTGTTGACAATCTGCTTGGAGGGTTGCTTGGGATTCTACAGGGTGCAACGGCGGCAGGACGTAGATGCAATGACAAAAGTAGGCAAGACATGGCAATAAGAAATGAGGAGTTGCTTTCCGGCCGCCAGGCGAAAAGGCAATCTGCCATCCAGTACGTTACAGAAAACGGCTTCAGCATTATGCGCTGCTCGGACGTCGAGACATCCGGGGTCCCCGGCACGGCAGCCGCGCCGCGGTGCTCGTCGGGTACCGACACGGCGCATGAGTGTCGCTTTCTCGTTCGCAATCCACTTGGCTGGGAACGTGAGGTGACGGTTGAGTTTGATGACGATGTAATAGCTCAAGTAGAAAACCGGAGAAGGAGTCGTTTATCGCTTACCAGTGGCTTTTGGCTGAACTGCGCCGAGCGGTGCCTGGCAACTTATTTTTGGGAAAACGATGGCTATCCACCCGGCGGACAACTGACAGTGAATGAATTGTGTGGGGACGAACTGCTCCTTGCTACCCACTGGAGAGACTAGTGAAATCGAATTCTTCCGACTGGTTGGCCGGAGTGATTTTCATTCCCGTCTTCATAGCGCTCTGCGGTTGCCTGATTACAACTAGAGCGCAACAGACTGTCTTTAATGTGCCGACCACAGATGTTTTGGACAAGGGCAAGGTCTATTTTGAGTTGGATATCAGCGCGAAGCCAAATGATTCCGACGCCTTGAACAGATTCTCTTCATTTGTACCGCGCCTGGTTGTTGGCGCCGGAGGCAAGGTCGAAGTTGGACTGAGCGTTTTGGGAAACATTCAGCCAGGTCGCGACGCCACGACGCTCGTGCCGACGATCAAATGGAAGTTTTACCAGGGCAAAGGCAGCGGCTGGGCGATTGTGGCCGGCGCGCATTTACATGTGCCGGTGCGCAATAAGGCCTACAGCGTAGGCACCTACGACTATGTACAAACCAGCAAGACATTCAAGGCTGGCACGCGTCTGGGATTTGGCAGCTACTTCTATAGCAGGAATGTGGTTGCGGCCAATGCAAATCGCGCCGGCGGGCAGTTTACTTTTGAGCAACCACTCACGAAGAAGGTGAACTTCAATGCCGATTGGTTTACTGGCAAACACGCGAACGGTTACTTGACGACAGGCGCTGCCTACAAGTTGACCAACAAGCTGACGGGCATGGCTGCCTACTCAATCGGCAACGCCAATGCGTCACAGGGAAACCATTTCTTCTACTTTGAGCTGGGCTATAACTTCAACTAACTGGGTTATGCTTCGCCGTTTTTCAGTTCCGAAAGCCACTCAACTAAACCGTTGTCGGAGACGGTGATGACGTAAGTACGCATCACTTCAATCGCCTGGGGCCGATCTCCACCATGATGGAGATTCTCAACATCAGAACCGGGAGCAGTAGCAACCGGCTCGCTGCGCTCAATTAGCAGTTGCGCGTTGACTTGCTGACCCGGTCGCTACTGCTCCCGGTTCTGATGTTGAGTCCGCGCTGAAATTAAGGTCTTGCAAACTGATCCACGCTTAACCGAAGAAAACTGTTCAGCCCTGCTACCTCTGTGCTATTTTGTCGCCTTCCAGCCCAGGAAGAATTTGTGCCGATGCTCGATTAGCAGCAAAGGTATTTCCTACTCTTGTAAGCAGTCGCAAATTTTGCCACAGCAGTCTGTGGTTCTAATTCCGAGGACATCTATGAAAATAATTCAGCGAATCTCAGTAGCCAACATCTCGTTTTGTTTTCTGTCGCTGGTCCTGGCTTCATTAGTCTTGCTCTGCGGCTCACAACCAGCGGTTGCTCAGGATAAGAGTGAGAACAAACTCGATGACACCTTTCTGAAGAATCTTCAGTTTCGTGCCATCGGTCCGGCAAACATGGGTGGCCGCATCGACGACATCGCGGTGGTAGAAAATAATCCCAGCACGTTCTACGTTGGCGCAGCCACGGGCGGCGTTTGGAAAACTACGAACAACGGCACCACCTTCGAGCCAATCTTTGACGGCCAGGGATCGACCTCGATAGGCGACATCGCGATTGCGCCTTCCGATCCGAGCATCCTCTGGGTGGGCACGGGTGAGCCAAACAATCGGCAAAGCTCATCGTGGGGCGATGGAGTTTATCGGTCATTAGACGCAGGCAAGACGTGGACAAACATGGGACTGCGCGACACCAAACATATCGGCCGCGTGGTCATCGACTCGCGCGATCAAAACATCGTCTACGTGGCTGCTCTTGGTCATCTGTGGGGGCCAAACAAAGAGCGCGGTGTATTCAAGACCACCGACGGCGGCAAGACCTGGAGCAACGTGCTCTTCATTAACGAGGACACGGGCGTGATTGATCTGGCAATTGATCCGGAGAGTTCGATGACGCTTTACGCGGCCGCCTACCAGCGCCGGCGCACGCCCTGGGGCTTCAACGGCGGCGGGCTCGGCAGTGGCTTATACAAGACAATTGACGGCGGCGCGACGTGGACGAAGCTAACAAAGGGACTGCCGGAAGGCGTCACTGGCCGCATTGGCATCGACATTTATCGCCGCAACCCCAGCATCCTTTACGCACTCGTGGAAAATGCCAAGGGCGGAACGTTTCGTTCCGATGATCGTGGCGAAACCTGGCGCAAGATGAGCGATACAGATTCGCGGCCGATGTACTACAGCCAGGTTCGCATTGATCCCAACAACGATCAGCGCATCTGGCAGTTGGCGGCAAACATGCACAACTCCGATGACGGCGGGAAAACCTGGAGCTCCAATCTGGTGCAGCGCATCCACGGCGACTATCACGCGCTGTGGATCGATCCGGCCAACTCAAATCACGTGTTGACCGGTTCCGACGGCGGCCTGCACGCTTCCTACGATCGCGGCCGCACCTGGGACTTCATCAACACGATTCCGCTGGGACAGTTTTACGAAGTCTCGGTGGACAACCAGAAACCGTTTTGGGTTTATGGCGGATTGCAGGACAACGGCAGTTGGTCAGGACCGAGCGGCACGCTCAACCAGGAGGGAATTACAAATGATGATTG
>JBGPNE010000344.1:0-4313 GCA_041487335.1 Pyrinomonadaceae bacterium | reverse complement strand
ATATTAGTCCGTCTACTCTGAGAGTTTTCCTGCGTTCGTCGATCCGTGCCCGCGATCTTCTTGCCAGCGTGCGAGTAAAAGACGGGAGACCCTATGAATGGCGAGTAGAATAGTCGTCGTCGGCATGGGCCCGCGCGAACAGGGTTGTTGGACGAAGTTCGAATAGCTCCGGCAGGTGAGTTAGCGGCCTGCGTCGATATCGCGACCAGGCCACACTCGTCTTCTCTCTTCATGGCATGCATGCGGCTTATGGTGCGGCGGCTCTTCCTGGGCCGTTGCCGGCTGTTTAGCAAACAAAAGTCTTTGAATGCATGACTAGACTTCAAGTGGGCCTCATCGGCTGCGGACGGTGGGGACGACACATCTTACGCGACCTGTTAAGCCTCGGCTGTGATGTGACCGTAGTTAGCGATGGCGAGGCGGGGCGACAAAACGCGCGCGCCGGCGGCGCGACAAAGATCGTGGAATCTGTTGGTCACCTCCCTCGAATCTCCGGTTTGGTTGTGGCGACGCCCACGAGCACACACGCAGAAGTCATCGATTCATTGCTCAAGTTAGATGTACCAATCTTCACGGAGAAACCGCTGACGTCCGATCGCAAAAGCGCTCTTCGGTTGGCGCGTCAGGCGCCGGAGCGCTTGTTTGTTATGGACAAGTGGCGCTATCACGCAGGCGTCGAGATGCTGCGGGATATGGCGCGCGCCGAAGAACTGGGCCCGGTGCACGGCCTGCGCACCACGCGTGTGCAGTGGGGCAATCCACACGCCGACGTCGATATTTCCTGGATACTAATGCCACACGATCTTTCAATCGCTCTGGAGGTGTTTGGCAAAATTCCCAAGCCCCACCACGCTATTGCCGATAGGACCGGCGGACAGGTGACGAGCTTGCTTGGCATCCTCGGAGGCGAGCCGGACGGTCTGGGCGAGCCATGGCTAATCGCCGAAGTGTCGAGCCGCCACCCGCAACGTCGCCGGGAGGTTCGCCTCCATTGCCGGGACGGAGTTGCGATCCTCGATGATGGGTACAGCCCGGGCGTTTCAGTGACGCGCTCCGGGAATTTCCGCATCGGCCAAACGCGAGAGAGCGAGCTGCGCCCCATCTCTCAGGAACTGCCGTTGCTTCGTGAATTACGCGCCTTCGTAGAACACTTGCAAGGTGGGCCACCGCCGCGCAGCAGCGCCGCCGAAGGCGCGCTGGTAGTTGGCGCCATTGCTGATTTACGTTCGCTCGCTGGTCTCGACAAAGAGTAATCAAATAGTTCGGAGAGCCTATGCCCGTCGTCGCCACTGTGCTGATTCCTACTTTCAATCATGGCCCTACGCTACTCCAGTCGGTAGGCAGCGCGCTTGAGCAGACCGTCCAGGATCTCGAAGTCTTTATTGTCGGCGACGGCGTTCCGGACGTAACCAGGGAGATCGTAGCCGACCTGATAAAGGCCGATGAACGGGTGCGATTCTTCGACAATCCGAAAGGACCACGAACGGGGGAAATCCACAGACACCAGGCGTTGGCCGAAGCGCGCGGCGAGATCGTTTGTTACCTTTCAGACGACGACCTCTGGCTGCCCGATCACGTGGAGACCATGCGCGAACTGCTCGACGAAGCCGACTATGCCAACGCACTCATGCTTCACCTGGATGCTTCAGGCAAGTTGGGCGTCGCTCCGCTTGACCTGTCATACCCCGGCGAGCGCGAGCTGGTCGTGATGGGCCGCAAGGGGACTTCGTTGTCCAGCATGGCACACACACTCGAGATGTATCGCCGCTTGCCTTACGGTTGGCGAACTACTCCTGACGGGATCTATACGGACTACTACATGCAACAGCAGTTTCTGGCCGAACGCTCCTGCCGCGCGGCGAGCAGCATGCGCCCGACGATGCTTAAGTTCAGGAGCCCTGAGCGGGCGGCATGGACTCTGGACCAGCGGGTCGCTGAACTTAGGGAGTGGCGGCGAAAATTCTCCGACCCCGTGGAGCGCGAGAAGTTTGTTTACCGGGTCTTGCAGGTCCTTGTCCGCGAGCAGGTAGCGATGCGACATCGCTTCGAAGATTCGGTTGGCTGGCGGCTATACAGGTTGGTTTCGGGGTTGCCGCTGATCGGACCAATATTCAGCTTTGCGGCACGTGGGGGAGCGATTCAACCAGCTCGCGCAGCGAAGGAAGTGCCGCATCGCGCGCGGAGATGACAGGAGACGCGTTGGGCCAGTTTATTTCCAACGCCGGATCGGCCCAGTGACAACCAAGTTCGTCCTGGCCGTCCCAGAATTCTGACACCCCGTAAATGTGGGTTGAAGGTTCATGGAAGTAAAAACCATGGGCTACGCCCGGAGGGATCGTGAGAGTATGTAGATCGTCTCCGTGCATTTCAATTTTCGCGGTCAGGCCTTCGGTAGTCGAATCGCGTCTTAAATCCCGGAGGCCGACGGTTGCGTGTCCGCTGAGGAGAACCAGGTAATCGAAGTGTTTGATATGGACGTGTACGCCCCTCAGCACGGCTCCTTCTGACTCAACGAAATTCCACTGTACTGCATCAATCCCTGTCTCCCAGGACGTTCGGAACAGTTCGGTCAGCGAGCCGCGCCCATCATTTTGCTTTTGCAACGAACTCAGGCTCACTCCCTGGGGCAAACGTTCTGCGCACCGATGCGCGGGGGCAATTGCATCCGAGTGAGTAATCATTTCTTCAGAGCTGGTATGATGCGCTAGTCTTGAAAACCTTTGTTTCATCCGTTAAAGGTTCCCCTAACCGGACTCGGACGTTTCAGTGATAGAATCAAAACTCAAGAGTGACGAGGAACTTTCCCCTCGTCTCGATACGATTCGGATAGTCGATTTAATACGGCGAATAATTCCAGCCATCCTGCTCGCCGTTCTCACCAACATCACGGCAAAATTTAATCGCGAGACAGATTACACCAAATTCTTCTATTCTTCAGCCTGCTACCGCTCATTCAGGGGACTTCAAACCCGTGTCCGCCGGAAATAGCCGGCCTGGTTCCGTAGACGACACCATCATCAAGTCGAATCAGTACAGGCAGCTTATCGACGTTTTCCAGTTCCTCTTTGGATGGTAGATACCAACGCCACGTTATTTTATTCAGATAGATGACAACAGCGCGATTCTGTATCAGCTCGTTCCTCATTGCGTTGATATCCTGCTCAAACTCTGCGTTGTTTGTCCCGCCGGTCGGATCAAACTTAGCGGGGATACGCAACGCCGTCCTCCTGGTTAAGAAATGGATAGCATCAATGCCATTGGAATATATGGTTCTATCCTGCGAGAGGGTTCTCGCGTACTCAATGCTTTTTGAGCCGGCCCACTCGCGGCTCGCATATCCGTTTCCCTCAGTATGCCGGTAAACCGCAAAGGAAACGGCGCGCACCGCGTTCAGGGAAATTAGCGCGAATGACAAAGCAACGAGCCCCCACCAAACTGTTGCCCGGTTTCTGCCAAGCTCATACACAACAGAGATCATCAGGATGATTCCAAACACATATACCGGCAAGAGAACTCTGCTGCCCAAATCGACGACGGGGTCCACCAAAGAGTTGTAAGCGAAGAGAAACGGAAGATATGTTGTTACAAAAATCGCCGCGAATATCTGCGCAACTGAATTTGCTTTCACGCTCTTCTCGCACTGCACCTTGTTCTTTAGCGCCAGCACGATTACTGAACCCAACAGAGCGGCCCCCAGCAGCGATAAGATGACCTTGAGGTAGAGATGGCCGGAGAAGGGCACCCAAAGCATTAGCAATGAGTTAACCATGACCTTGATGTCGGAGATCCTCATTGGGTGAAACGCCAACGAGCGATTGGCTGCAGAGTCGGCGACCAGCCTATTGCGCAGAAACCAGGCGACTAATGGAAAGATTCCTATGACCAGAACCGTTAGGCAATCCTTAAGTCGACCTCGCAGATCTCTATTCTTGATCAGCAGAACAGTCAATAACATCGGCGGCAGCACTGTGATGCCCGCATAACGGGTTGTCATCGCCAGACCTGCCGCTAACGCGGAGCCAACCAAAAGCCGGATATCCGGCTTCGCGATATGGAGCGCCAAAAGAATAAAGGCCGATAGAATGAATAGCATGAAAGGCGGCTCTGACAAGGCCATCATGTTTATCTCAAGGAATCCGGGAGAAGAGAGAAAGAGCAGAACGGAACAGAGGGTTGCTAACGAAGATCCATTTGTCGACAGATAAACAGCAATTCCAACGAGAAGGATGTTAAGCGCAAACAGAAGTGAGTGCAGCCACTTTGCACCGCTCAATGCATCAACGCTGAGTCTACCGCTCAAGGAAAGCAGCAGT
>JBGPNE010000343.1:0-4313 GCA_041487335.1 Pyrinomonadaceae bacterium | reverse complement strand
CAGACTGGCATAAAACACTATCGCCCTTACCCGGGCGACCTTGAGCTCGTTCACCCTTTCCGGATCGCGCTGCAAACATCTGTGGCTTACGTGTCTTCATCAAGATTGATGGCTGGATTTCGCTGCATGTAACACTGGAGACGCGAATAGCGTGAGAACTGAGCTTCGTTGTTTATCTCTATAACAGTGCCAATGCTGTACTTCCCGGGTCGCTCACGTCGCAAACCGCGCGATTCGGTTTGCTGTTCGGAAGGCCAAACTGGATCGAGCGCTTTCCGCAATGAGTCGTATGAATCGTCATATGCGGCTTGAGGTGCATGTTCGCGAAGAAGTTCGAGCAATACGAAGAAATTCTCGCTCGCAAGCAAGCTTTTCCGGTGGCCCAGGCAAGAGAAATCAAACCGATTCGCGACGATGCGATAATTGCCGTCTCGTTCTTTGCAGTAGATGTCTACGACGGCTTCATCTGTGAAAAACTCGCTCGCGTTGAGAATCTGACTCTCAGCGCGTCCACCTTTTTGCTCCTGCAACTCAACGCGCTTCACGACCAATCTTCCCGCAACGAACAAAGAAAGGTCCGTCCAGGGGATATTGACTCCTTCGTCTCCTGCGGCCTGATACGTAGCTATACCAGTTTCGTCGATCTCGGCCGTGCGCACTCGCATCGGGGGTGATTGTTCCAGGCCCAAGTCTTTGTCTGAAACCACTAGCGTCCGGATACCAAGAGCTTTCAGCCGGTGGCAGACCAAAGAGGACTCGTCGAAGGTTGCAGCTCGCGCTAATGGCAGGAACATTCCCGCAGCGGTAATTCGTTTGAGGTGATCCGCGCTAAGTTTCAGAAGGTTGCCCGCCTCAACCAGTGATTCATCGGCTAAATCATCTGGGGACTTAGGCAGGAGAACGCAATTATATCCCTGTTCCCACTTCTCTAGCGGTCTGAGGCCAGGCTTCTGAAGGTTGGCAGTTTTTTCGCTGAACGGAAAAGGAGCTGCGCAGTAAAGGCAGGTTACTCTGGTTGGGGGATTCGCTCGTAAACATTCTTCGCAGCGGACCATCTCCTCCGGGGGGAATCCTTGAGGCTCGGACGGGACCGGTAGGTCATCACCGAGGAGTGGTAGAATGTTTTCGTTATTTTTAGGCAACAACTCCTCCAAGCATTTGAATTATACGCGCGCCGGAGGTTTCTATCGAGGCCGGGCTTTGCGACCGGGGTCCCCAGCCGGGCAGCCCGGCTGGGGTGGTGGAGACTACTACTAAGGCTGCTTTTCATCTCACCCTTGAGCTGCAAACGAAATCCAGCACCTGTTGTTCTTTTGGCGTTCGCGCTAACGGCTTACGCCTGTGCTGCGATACAGCCGCCCAGTGCCATGGGACCACGAACAACTGAACCGATCTATCCGGTGCTATTGACCGAGGACACTCAGAGGCGGGAGGCATCTCTGATTCTTTTCAATCAGCTTAGGCAGCAGCACGGATTGCCTGAAAGAACGGAAGTCCATCTTCAGCCGGTTACGGCAACAATACAGAGTCTAGCGGCAAATTTGGGCCTTATGTTATACCTCCCGAAAGTCGGCATTGGCCCAGCGATGAATGAAGAGGAGACCAGAGAATCGCTTCGCCGGTTCATTAATGAGTGGCGAAGACTAATTGGCGCTGACCCGTCACAACTTTCGCTCGTTGGACAGCTCGACCAGCCTGACGGGACAAAGTTAGCAAATTATGAACAGCGCCCCTTCCGTTATCCTCTACGCGGAGATTATGGCAAGCTACAGATCCATTTCGGCCCGGACCGGCGCGTGCTCAACGTTACGAGCACTTGCATTCCAGACACTGAACGCATGCAAACCGAGCTTGCTGCTGTTACGCCACAAATTAAATGGGAAGATGCCCTAAAGCGCTTGCAGAATAATGGCATAATCTATACCGATGCTAACGGCACTCAGCAGACTTACAGGCTGACGGCAAATAATTCGGTAAACGCTCTCGGATTGGTTATCTATGTGCTGCCCTCAAAAACCCGGACCGATGCTGTCGAATTTCATCTTGGGTGGGAGTTGGCGGTCACGGATGCGCCGGTACAAACAGCCTATGTGGATGCCGTTAAGAACGAGATAATCACCGCCAGATGACCGTGGCAGTACACCTGGTCTGTGGGCCTTCTACTTGACCAATGACCTGCAAAACCGCATCCTAGATAAGATTAAAGAATTTATTTGGAGTGTGCTTATCACATGAATAACTTCGACCCCACAAACAATATTTCCTGGCAGCTGGGACATCGTGGCAGAGTTGCAGTGTTCATTGACGGAAATAATCTTTTCCATGCAGCCCGGTTCCACAACATCGATATTGATTACAACAAACTCCTGCGCGTCTTGCTGGGCGATGGCCGATTACTGAGGGCCTTCTTCTACACTGGAGTAGATGTCGGCGCTGAGCGCCAGCAGGGCTTTCTGCTCTGGATGAGACGCAACGGTTTTCGCGTGATTCAAAAGGAGCTGAAGACGTTCTACGACGGAACTCGCAAAGCAAATCTCGATGTAGAAATCGCAGTCGATATGCTCTCGCTTGCCGGTCGTTACGACACTGCGGTGCTTGTTTCAGGCGATGAAGACTTTGTTTACGCAGTCAACGCTGTTGCCTACAAGGGTTGTCGCGTTGAGGTTGCGGGTTTCCGGTCAAATACTGCGCCGAAGTTGATTGACGTTGCCGACTACTTCATTGACCTCGGTGAAATTGGGGAAAAGGTTCGTAAAGAAGCCACTCATGGTCCGCGCTATGATGAGCGAGACTTGCACGAGCATCTACCGACGCAGTACATGCACGAGGAGATCCGGCTCCAACAAGAAAATTCATCCGACGGATTTCAGTCGGCACTGCGCGTGGTGCTTGAATCCACTATCGATGATGAAGCGGAGCAATTTGAATCGGCTGCCGAGTTTATTCGCGTAACGGACGATCACTAAGAAAAGATCGTTAATGTGACAATCAAATTGTAAATGAAGATGTTTACTGTCGAAGAGGCAAACGCGCTGCTTCCCGCAGTGCGCAAGATCACGCTCAAGATTCAGCGTGCCCACAAGAAATTGTTTTCTTACCATGATGCTGCAAAATTAGCAGCAGAAGGCGCGCAGCACGGTGGCGGTGGATTAGCCGACGGACTGCGGTACGCTGCAATTCTCACGGAACTCAGCACGGAAACGGGCGCACTGGAAACTCTGGGCGTTCAACTCAAGGATTTCGAGCGCGGCCTCGTGGATTTCCCTTCACTTCGCGATGGTCGTGTCGTGTTGCTCTGCTGGCAGATTGGCGACGGTGACCAGGTTGAATGGTGGCACGACGTAGACGCTGGTTTCGCGGGTCGCACTCCTCTCTAAAAAATTTCCACAGGTTCGCTACCCTCCCCCGAGGATTTCTTTGGCGGACGGCCAACTCCAACCTTTCGAACATTTTCTGATTGACCACTTAAAGTAGTTCCTGATACTATTCGCCCCGACCGAGTAGCGAACTTGGCTTTAAGTCATGCTCCCGCAGCCGCAAGCTGCAAGCTCGAACGACCCCTTTTTCGGAGGCACTTTGCTATGCGATGTCCTTCGTGTGGCGCTCTCTACGGCGGCAGTTTAGAGGAATCCGGCCTCCTGGCAATAGATGAAGCATCAGTGTCTGAACCCGAGGCTCAATCTCATCAAAGCGGATCTTACAACGGAGAACCCTACAAATCGGCGGCAGCGAAAGATGTTGAGCCGAAGAAGGACGCAAAGCAGGCTTCAAGGTTGATTGAGTTCCCGGGCGTTTCGCGAGGCTCGCTGCCGCAGTGGCGAGAAGAGTTGAGCGAGCGCGTGCGTGAAGTCCAGGAAAGACACGCCCGCGAGGCTGCTTTGGAAGCGGCGGAAGCTGAGCGTCGGCGAAATGAAGAGGCTACTGAATCTCCGCCACAACTCGAGCTTCTGACGCATGTGGAGGCCTTGCCAATCAACCCCCTGGTTGCGGCGGCCCTTCGACGTATTGAACGCGCCCACGCTGCGCCGGCATACACAGCGAACCTTTCGACTGATAAAGCCGTTGCTCCCGCTGTCGCTTGCGATTGCGAAAACGCACTTCCCACCGATACCGGGCAGATGGTCGAAGCCCCAAGCGCTGAGGTCTTCGCTACCGAAGCCGGGCCGGAACCCGAGGGCACACCTCTTGAGTACACACCCCCGCAACCAGAGAAAACTCGCAACCTCGCTATCGTGCCATTGCCGCCTGCCGCAACGCCTGAGACATTAGAAGTCAAACCAAAGCCGAAACGTGTAATCGCCGATGATCAAAAT
>JBGPNE010000342.1:0-4317 GCA_041487335.1 Pyrinomonadaceae bacterium | reverse complement strand
CGGAAAGCATGGTGATGGATAACTTGGAATCGACTATTAGCACGCTCCAGCAGCTGCGCGATTTTGGCATTGAGACAAGTATCGACGATTTCGGCACCGGCTACTCTTCATTAAGTTACCTGCCGCGCTTCCCTATCTCCACGCTAAAGGTCGATCGCTCCTTTGTTAGTTCAATGACTGAGAACAAGGATAACCTGGAAATTGTACGCACAATCATAATACTGGCGCAGAACCTCAAGATGAATGTGGTGGCCGAAGGTGTGGAAACCGCGGCCCAGCTTGCCACGCTGCGAGAGATGCGATGTGAATACGCCCAGGGTTACTTCTTCGCGAAACCACTACCGGCGGAGAGCGCGGGAGAGCTCCTGGCAGAGAATTCTATCTTTCAACTCTTGCCCTTGGACCGCATCATTGAGTACGAAAGCACCCTGATTGCATAAACGGGAAGCTTTGCGGTTTGAATGAGCACCGTCGGTGACACAGGCGGCTGAGTAAACACCCACTCGTTTTCGTCTTGTCCTGCCCGGGCTGCTCTTTTACCAATCCCGTTGGTGGCCTGTTTCTCCTGGCCGATTTTTCCTTTTGTTACCAGACCCACGTTTATCTTCTAACTTTGCCGGCTGTGTTATCCTCGGTGGCGGAGGCTCAGCGCAAAATGGACCCGGAAAATAACAAAGCTGTCGTACACTTTGCTGGAAACGATCTGTTCATCGGCATTACGCCTTCCGGCCACGCGCTAACACTCGACACCAATCACGAACGCAACGCAGCTCCGACCCCCATGGAGCTCCTGCTGCTTGCGCTGGGATCTTGCACCGGAGTCGATGTTATAAGCATCTTGCAAAAAAAGCGTGAGCCTGTCACTGACTATCGCGTCGAGGTGCGTGGCGAGCGCCGCGAAGATCATCCGCGAAGTTATGAACGATTGGAAGTGCATCACATTGTCCAGGGTCGCAACATCTCGGAGAAGTCCGTGGTGCAAGCGATTGAACTTTCAGAAGCAAAGTATTGCAGTGTCGCTGCCACATTGAGACCGACCGCGGAAATCGTTTCGAGCTATGAAATCATCGAAGGTTAGGTTATAAGAGGGATCCTCCCATGGTGGTTCTGTTCGGTGCAATTGTTAACTGCTTCATCCATTTCACTAGCCGTCGGTTTGGCACTTAGCCAAGCCCACACTTCTTACAACTCGCCAACTCCCGCTGGCGGGCCGCTGTCTGTCGCACCAGTCTCCGCATTCGTACAGTCAGCTAATGACAACACCTTGGCTTCAGTGCGCCGTAGCGATCGTTCATCACGCGGTGCCGACGGCAGGCTCATTCGTTTAACCCCAGCGGAGCATCTTCGTCGCGCCAACGTCTACATGGGTAATCGGGCTTTTGACGAGGCGCGCGAACAATGGCAGGCGCTAATCAACTATTACCCTCAGGACGCAAGAGTACCAGAAGCCCTGCTCGGTATCGGCAGATCCTATTTTCAATCACGGCTTTACGACGAAGCCTACTCCGCTTTTGATCGGCTCGCGCGCAACTACGGTGCTACTAAAGAAGGTCGTGAAGGCCTCAATTTCAGTGCGGCCGCATTGCTGCGCCTGGGCAAAGTGGCAGAAGCCGCAGACAGATATGTCGAGTATATCGTTCGCTTTCCGAATGGAGAGCGAATCGATACGGCGCATCTGAACACCATCGACTCTCTTCGCGAAGCAGGCAGATCGCAAGACGCGATCGCCTGGATCAAACGTACGCGAGAAAGGTTCGCCGGAACCCCTATTGAAAGTAATGCTCTGTTCGCTCGGCTTCGTTTGGACGTGTCGGAAGGTAGTTGGAAACATGCAGTGTCGACGGCCGATGAGATTACCAGGAGGGGCTTCCCCAAAGGAGTGCTGACAACGCCTGGGGAGGTAGCTTATTTGAAAGCTTACAGTCTTGATCGAGCGGGAAATCGAGACGAAGCGTTCACAGCTTACCTGGCCATACCTGATGGTATAAACTCCTATTACGGATGGCTCGCAACCGAGCGATTGCTCGCCGTCGCCGATGCCAGCAGACGGCCACTATTCAGTGAGCGCGTCGCCCGCATCAATTCTCAAATCGCTGTCGCTCAAGATCTTTACCCGATTCCATATCGACAGACTATCGTTAAGGCGGCAAAAGCGCGCAAGCTTGATCCGCGCTTCATCCTCGCACTGATTCGCCAGGAAAGCGTCTTCCGCCCTCTCGCTAAATCGCCGTCGGGCGCTCGCGGGCTGCTCCAGATCACCATCGATACAGCTCAGAAGTATGCCCCTGGCGCTGGGTTAAACGCCCTGCGTGAGAGCGAGCTTTACCAGCCAGAGACCTCAATTCTCGTAGGCAGCGAATATCTGGCCCAGCTTGCGCGCATGTTTCCAAACATGCTCGAAGCTGTGGCTGCTTCTTACAACGGTGGAGAAGATAACGTTGCGCGCTGGGTGACACGCGCGAAAGAGAAAGATGCTGGTGTCTTCACTTCAGAGATCGGCTTTGACGAAACTAAGGCTTACGTCCAGAAAGTCATGAGCAATTACAGAGCCTATTGCCAACTCTACACCGCGGACCTCGTGCGCAGATAGATCCGACGATTACACAATGGGCGGTAGAAAGAGAGCATTTACCGCCATCTTCTCTTCAAGGCTCAGGGCTAAAGCGCCGGTCCTCGAATCCCGTGGCGCCTTCACGTCTCCTCAATGGATCGGGCCGCGTGTATGGGCGTGGCAAGATTCCGAGTCGAACAAGCACTGGATAGTATTCATAACGGATCGAGACCTCAGCGGCCGGACGTAAGTCTAGATCCATATTTATCCAGCGGACATCGTTTTGAACCGAGCGTCCAATGCCGGTTGCTGCATACTCATCATCGGGCACGGGTGCGGTGGAATCTCTATTCGCTTTGGCAGCGCTCTGACCCTCAGAGGAAACAGATGGCGCCTCTGACCTCTTATTGCGTGCGTCCTCCTCATAAGACGGCCGTGGTCGCGGTGGAGGAGTTACGGGCACTGGCGTTGGCCTCCGTTCGCGGAAGAACACGGCTGAGATCACCCCAAGATTGGCAGCCTGGCCAAGCTTGGCTGCGTAGGAATCTCGCTCGCTCGTAAAGTAGAAGCGGCGCGCGCGCTCCGAACTCATTTGCCAGCCACCGATATGAATTGTCTGGTAAGGACCGATCACCCATTTGCTTGCATTCCAGGCCGAGGTGCGCCGTGCGTCTATGGAGTTCAACCCATCCACAGATAGGGCAACAGCAACGCGAAAAGGCAAAGGATTCCGAATCCTGACTTCGTACTCGCTGCCCTCGATCGCTTCGACGTAAGCTTTGCCACGTGCGTAGTACTCCTCCAGCGGACGGCCATCTACCAGAATGTCGACCTCAAATCCCTGGTCGGCAACAACCGGCGGACCAGGCTCTGGAGCAATCGATGCGCTGGACGATTCCGGGTCTGCCGACCCCGTTCGCCCCCTGGCCAACAAAAAAGCGCCAACGGCAAGCACGCTAAGTCCGGTACAGCACAGTAGTAGCAGAGTTTTTCTCATTGTTTCTCTCTCCCAAATCAAACCAGTTACAACACTGACCGGTTGAGGAACGCTCGGACCCAAATGTTCTTGCACCACTCCGGAGCGGCGGCTTGTATGCGGGCCGTTAATTGACAAGGATTCTTTTGCGCCTCTCTCGCGATTTGCGCCTTTTTCGCGAGATTTGCTTCCTGTCAGGCATCCAGAGCAGGGGCTGTTTCTAATTAATATTGAGTTATAGCGAAGGGGAAGCTACAATTACGCGCCAGTTTTCCCTAGCGATCCGGACCCGGTGCAGTACCCCATTCAGTGACTGAAGGTGTTAGGAGAGTTTAATGGACTATGCATTAACCGCAACGGAGACTGAAGCCCGGGCAGGCTCGTTCTATGACAAGATTGCGAAACTCTACGATCTCACGTTTAAGCTCAACGGCTATGGGCGTTCTCTCGATCAGTATTTTGCGAATAACCCGCTTCCCGTCTCACGCGGTACACGCATTCTCGATGCCGGATGCGGCACCGGCTTACTAACCCTGGCTCTTCTGCGCGCCGCTCGCTTCCCGATTAACATCACAGCTCTTGATCTGTCGGCAACGTCAATCGTGGCAGCAAAGAAAGCTGTTGACCAGAGTCCGGGTCGAAAGCGAGGCGTTAGCTTTGCGCAAGGCAACGTTTTGTCCCTGCCATTTGCTGATAATTCATTTGATCTGGTAGTGACGAGCGGCGCGCTCGAATATGTTCCGCTGCGGGACGGGCTAAAAGAACTTGCCAGAGTGATCGCGCCCGAAGG
>JBGPNE010000341.1:0-4327 GCA_041487335.1 Pyrinomonadaceae bacterium | reverse complement strand
CTCGCGATGAGGGCGGCCACGACGGAAGCACGAGGGAAAGAATGATCAGTATCATTGCTTTGGTGCTGGTAAATCAGCATCGGTTTCCATGTGCCGAAGGCGGCGGCACAGTCGGATAAATATTCGAAAATGGCGCCTGTCGAGCAATACTTGATGGAAAGGAATGGACGGGCGCGCGAGCGACAACTAGCAGAAGAGGAACTCAGGAAAATTCTGCGCGGAAAGACCGATGGCAGATCCCAATCTTCAGTTGCTCTTGGACGCCGCAAGATTGCTGATACCAGTTCTCGATGAATTGGTGTTTGTCGGTGGATGTACCACTGGATTATTGATTAGTGACGAAGGGGCAAGCGCCGTTCGTCCCACGTTCGATGTCGATGCTATCACTGAGATCACATCGTACGCGGATTACCTCGGCTTTTCTGAACGCCTTCGTAACCTCGGCTTCACCGAAGACACGAGCGAGGGTGTGCCACTTTGTCGATGGCAACATGGTCACGTCAAGGTGGACGTGATGCCTTTGGATGAGAGGATTCTCGGTTTCTCAAACCGCTGGTACAGGGGCGCTATGGAAGCGGCGCAGGCACATGACTTAGAACCTGGCCTTCGCATTCGCGTCGTCAACGCACCCTATTTTTGTTCTTTGTTGCGGGCACTATCTCTTACTCGGCGCCGCTCGGAATCAATCGTGATTTACACTTCGCTGGCTCGATCCTAATTGCAACTCTCAGACTGGCCTCAGTGGAGTCATTGCGAGAGCCGTGCACACTGTAACGAGCGAGCATATTGAAGAGGAATACGGGATTGTTAGTACAAGGTTGCGCCTAATTCCGCTAAGCCATGTGCGAGACGTGACTCACAGCCAAAATTTCCTTCAAGCGATATTTGGGGTCTCCAGTATCACAGTCTCTCCAACGAATGGGGACAAGATAGTTCTCTCCAACGTCAGGGAAGGGAATGAGACGCGAGAGGTCATCTGGAAGTTGGCGTTGTCGAGATCGCCAGCGGCCAGATGATCCTAGCATTCCCCACTTAGCCTGTCTTACCTTCACCTACTGGAATCAGGCGACCAACGTATCTGAGACCTCGGGCTTGATCTCTGGCTCAAGCTTCACAATTGTCTTGATTGAATTTGAGATCAGACAGTTCCTCTCGGCCTTCTGCATCAAGCGCGCCGCTCGCTCCAGGTCACGAGCGTAGTGCACCATCAGTTTTGGCCTGAGCACGACTTCCGTGATTTGGAGACCCGAACCTTCGAGCTTGTCAAGCTTTCCTTCAGCACGCGATGCGAAGCTTACAAAATCGAGGTTTGATAGCTCGGCTATCGCCAGGAAAGTGACCACGAAGCAGGCGTTGACCGAAGCAACGTATAGATGCTCCGGCGTCCACAGCCCCGGATCGCCCTGAAACTCAGGTGGCGGAGCGATCTCAAGTGCCTGCAGTCCCGGTGACCGCAAGCTGGCTTTTCTTCCTGTTGCCCACTCCACTTCGGTTTCGTAAAAGTAAGGTAATTGATGAGTCATAGTGCTAACCTCTCTAGTTGTGAAGAGCGATCTCTTCTTTATTTATGAAAACTACTAGCCGGCCAAATCAACTCGCAGTTGCGGTCTGAAGGAGGGCTTTTGCCTCCGCCTCGGCAATCACGTGAGCTGTCTTGATCGCGGCATCAGGATTGAGGGACAGCGACGTGATACCTTGCTCGACGAGCCAGGCCGCCATTTCGGGATAATCAGAAGGCGCTTGCCCGCAAATCCCAATGGGTTTCCGAAGCCCTCGCGCTGTCTTGATTACCTGTGCGAGCATTCTCCGGACCGCCTCATTCCTTTCATCGAACAGGTGTGCAACTGTTCCTGAGTCCCGGTCGATGCCAAGCACGAGTTGCGTCAGATCATTGGAGCCGATCGAGTAGCCGTCGAAGACCTGCAAGAATTCCTCTGCGAGCACGACATTCGCAGGCAACTCGCACATTCCGTAGACTTCCAGCCCGTCCTCTCCCTGACGAAGGCCGTTGGCTGCCATCGCATCGATAACGCGCTTAGCCTCATCTACTGTTCGGCAGAACGGGATCATTACCTTCACATTGGTCAGTCCCATGTCTCGTCTGACTCGCAAAAGCGCCGCGCATTCGAGCGCAAAGCCCTCTGCGTAACGTTGATCGTAGTAACGTGAGGCGCCGCGAAACCCGAGCATCGGGTTTTCTTCTGCGGGTTCAAACTGCTTCCCGCCAATTAGCCGTGCGTACTCGTTCGTCTTGAAATCGCTGGTCCGAACTATCACTGGCTTTGGATAAAAGGCCGCGGCAATGCGGCCGACACCCTCACTCAGGCGTTTGATGAAGTACTGGCGGGGATCTTCTTCACCAATTCGGACGGCAATATCAACAACGGTTTGTAGTTCATTGAGTTTGGGGTGATGTACTAAGGCCATCGGATGAATGCCGATGTAGTTCGTTACGATGAACTCGATCCGCGCAAGACCGACTCCAGCGTTGGGAATTGCGGCGAGCGAGAACGCATTACTAGGGTCCCCGACGTTAAGCATTACTTGAGTGTGCGTCCGAGGCACGGTCGAAGCATCTATGCGTTCAATCTCGAACGGGACGCGGCCGGCGTACACGTGGCCCTCAGAACCCTCGGCACACGAGACCGTCACTTCTTTGGCGTCGTGGAGAAGCTGAGTGCCATTGCCCGTTCCGACAATGCATGGGATACCGAGCTCGCGAGACACAATCGCTGCATGAGCGGTGCGGCCACCCTGATCGGTAACGATCGCAGCAACCCGCTTCATAACCGGCTCCCAGTCCGGATCGGTCTTCGCAGCGACCAGAACATCACCAGGCTGGACATCGGCGAGACCGCCTACCTCTCTCACAACGCGCACCGCTCCGGAACCGATCTTCTCGCCGACTGCCTGGCCTGTCACAAGCGGGGCTTCCCGCGAGCCTTTGATCTTGTAAACTTCGGCACTTGCCGTGCGCGGCTTTGATGAGTGGACGGTCTCGGGACGCGCCTGCAGAACGAAGAGTTCCCCAGAGCTTCCGTCCTTTGCCCACTCGATATCCATCGGTTGTTGCCGCTGGGCGAGCTTGGAATAGTGGTCCTCAATGGCGCACGCCCAGCGTGCAAGCTTCAAAACTTCCTCGTCCTTTAGAGAGAATCTACGTCGTTCGTCTAGTGGCGTAGGCTCGCTTCTGGTCCCGCGGCTGCCATCTGCGTAGACGAGCCTGACCTCTTTGGTACCGAGTCTGCGGCCAACTATTGGACTGAACCCTTGCGTAAGAGTCGGCTTGAACACGATCCACTCATCGGGAGTGACGACTCCCTGAACGACGAATTCCCCAAGACCGTAAGCGCTGGTGATCACCACGACATCTCGGAAGCCTGATTCGGTATCCAGGGTGAAGATCACGCCGGCGCTGGCCTTGTCGGCTCGCACCATGGGTTGAACACCCACCGATAGGGCGACCTGAAGATGATCGTAGCCGAGACGGGCGCGGTAGTTGATGGCACGGTCAGTAAACAGAGAAGCGAAGCATGCCTGGACCGCCCGCACTAAGCCTTCGCGGCCGCGCACGTTGAGGTAAGTCTCTTGCTGGCCGGCGAACGACGCTTCGGGAAGATCTTCCGCAGTTGCCGATGAGCGGACAGCGAGTTCGGGTTCGCGCCCAAGTCGCTCGTTGAGCCGATCGTAAGCGATTAGGATCGCTTCTCGCAGCTCTTCCGGTAACGGCGTCTCCAGTACCGCCGATCTTGCTTGTTGGCCTCGAATTGCAAGCTCGTCAACGTCCTCGACATCAAACTTGCTAAGTATCGACTTTAGCTTGAGCGCGAGACCCTTCTCGTCGAGCAATCGGCGATAGGTGGCTGCTGTTGTCGCAAAGCCATCAAGGACATTCACGCCAAGCGGCCCTAGCTCATTGAAAAGCTGGCCAAGGGAAGCGTTCTTGCCTCCGACCTTGGGCACATCCTTAATTGATATCTCGCTGAAATCAAGAGTGTAGACTGGTGTTGCCATGGTAATTCCCTCCGATGCGTTCCGCGGTTCTTCTCCCGCTCGGAATCTATTCGCGAACATTCCGCTGGGTTTTCATAAAGCTCGGCATCAGCGGCGGCGCGAAGCGCCGTCCGCTGCATGCCGTTGCTACGCCGCTCCTGATTCAAGCGATGACCCGTTGCGCACGAGGGCGATCTTGCCTGTCACGCCTCCCTTCCCGAGCAACTCGTGCGCGTGTCTTGCCTCGACAAGCGGAAATCGCTGCGCGATTAGCGGCTTGATCTTCTGCTGTTTAAGGAGGTCAAGCAGGGCGATCAAATCCTGTCGAAACAAT
>JBGPNE010000340.1:0-4329 GCA_041487335.1 Pyrinomonadaceae bacterium | reverse complement strand
CGAAGTTCAACGAAGCGTTTGTGATGATGGAATACTTCGGCTACCTCAGGCGCGACCCGGATGCGAGTGGTTACGCATTCTGGCTCAACAAACTGAATCAGTTTGGCGGCAACTTCGAACAGGCAGAAATGGTCAAAGCGTTCATCGTCTCCGGTGAATACCGCGACCGCTTCCCGCGGTAAAGAGTTTCGAGTTCCGGGTTTCGAGTTTCAAATTCCGAACTAAACGTATTGGTGCGTCGACCTCCCCGAAGAGGTAACTCGAAACTCGAAACCCGGAACTTGAAACTTTTATCGACCCGGTCGCTACTGCTCCCGGTTCTGACAAGCGGCTGCTCATTCAGCGGGTGCTTGCTGTTTTCCCCTCCCGCCCTATACTTCCTTAGTAATTTTCTCCGCAATTGGATAGGTGCGAAACACGGAATGAGTCTTACTCTCTATCTCCTTCGTCATGGCCAGACCGAACTCAGCCGCGAAGACAACTTCTGCGGATCCGGCCTTGATCCTGAATTGACGCCGGAAGGTCTACAGATGGCCCAGGCTTTTGCGGCGGCCTATCGCTCGAAGCCCTGGCGCGCACTTTACTCCAGCAGCTTGCGGCGAAGCATCGCTACCGCTCAGCCTCTTTGCGACGCATTGGGAATGGCGATGCAGGTCCGCGCTGATCTAAACGAGATTGGTTATGGCAAGTGGGAGGGGCAAACCAAAGCGAACGTCGAGCGCGAGTATCACGACGATTATGTTAGTTGGCTTGCCGATCCCGCCTGGCATGCGCCCACCGGGGGAGAGTTGGCTATTACGGTGGTCAGGCGCAGCTTACAAGTGATTGATGAAATCAAGCAGCAATTTACGGAAGGAAACGTCCTGGTAGTTTCTCATAAAGCGACAATCAGAATCATCCTGTGCAGTCTGCTGGGCATCGATGTCGGCCGCTTTCGTTACCGGCTTGCGTGCCCAGTCAGTTCAGTTAACCTGGTTGAGTTTTCGCTAGCAGGTCCGCTGCTGCATTCATTGGCTGACCGTTCTCACTTGAGTGAGTCCCTGCGATCTTTGCCCGGGACGTAATCGCCGAAAGGGCTACAACACCCATCACACTCCATGACCGAACGAGCACCTATGCCACACTTACTTCGCGGGCTAATACTCGCCCTGTCGCTGCTGCTTCTTGTTGCTTCAACTGCCGCAGCTCAACAACCCTTCGTCACCGATGACGCAGACACGACGCCGAAAGGCCATTTCCACTTCGCGTTAAGCGACGAATTTGATTTGCTACCGCGTTCTGCCCTTCCCAGCACCAAACAGAATACTGCTGACTTTGAGCTCGCTTATGGACTCTTCGATCGGGTGGAGATCGGCATCGAATCCCCGCTGCTCACAATCTTCAACGCTGCGGGCACAGTTCCAAAGACGATTTCGGGAATTGGTGACACTAACATCTCGGTCAAGTACAACTTCCTCAGAGAGCGGGAGCACTCGCGAATGCCGGCGCTGGCGATTGCCGTCAACTTCGAATTGCCGACAGGCGATACTAAACGCCAGCTTGGCTCCGGGCTGGCGGACTTTTACATGAACGGCATTCTGCAGAAGTCACTCACGACGAAAACTAAGTTCCGACTGAATGGCGGCATTCTGTTCTCCGGCAACGAGACGACAGGCGTAATTGGAATCAAAACCAGGGGGACCGTGTTCACGGGCGGCGGATCGTTCGTCAAACAATTTAGTCCAAAGCTTCAACTTGGCATCGAGCTCGCCGGCGCGCTCGAGAAAAATTTTGAACTCGGAAAGGGTCAACTCGAGGCTCGGCTGGGCGGAAATTATCAATTCAGCAAGAACGCTTCCCTCGACTTCGGAATAGTTGCCGGGAAGTATGCTGCAAGCCCGCGTGCGGGAGCACAACTTGGCATCTCAATCGATTGGTAGTGTCAGGAGGCAGTTATGGTGCGAAAGAAAAGAAATAAATTCAGCCAGCTTCTGGAGAGTTTCTCGCGCGTGGCTACCCAGGCTACCGGAACATCAGCGGCTTTCCTCCTTGCGTTGACCGTAATCCTTGTCTGGATAATTACCGGACCGCTGTTTCACTTTTCAGATACCTGGCAGTTGGTAATTAACACCAGCACGACGATTGTCACGTTCCTGATGGTCTTCCTCATTCAGCGAGCTCAAAACAAGGATGCACTCGCAATTCACCTTAAGCTGAACGAAATTGTGGCGGCGCTGGAAGGCGCAAGCAACCGGCTGATCGACGTGGAAGATCTGACCGAAGAAGAAATCAAGACTCTTCACAGGCACTATCAGAAACTCGTGGCCATGGCCAAAGAGGATTTGAAACTTACCCAGAGCCACTCAATCGAAGAGGCGGAGGCTAGACACAACCTCAAGCATCACAAGCAACAGCACAAAGAAAGGTAACGAGACGCAGTTCCTGGGGCGCCGCCCCGGGCTGTTGCATTTCGCGCCCCTACCGCTGAATTGGCAGGTGCGGTGAACTGGTGAGGCAATCGTCGGTAGTAAGGCTGGCCATTCGAACAAGCGAGAGAGGAGGCTTCATTGATGGCTTCAGTTGGGTCAGAAGAAGATAACCCAAAGACGGAACGCAATCCGATCAAGCGATTTCTAAAGGTCCTGGGTCCAGGTCTTATCACTGGCGCCGCGGATGATGACCCTTCTGGCATTGGGACCTATTCGCAGGCCGGCGCTTCATTAGGTTTTGCTACTCTTTGGACCGCCATTGTGACTTTCCCGCTGATGGCAGTGGTTCAGTTTCTTTGCGCCAAGATCGGGATGGTCAGCGGAATGGGCCTGGCTGGAGTACTGCGAAAGCACTATTCGCGCGCCGTGCTCTACCCTGCCGTTTTCGGACTGGTCGTCGCCAACACTATCAATGCCGGCGCTGACATTGGGGCGATTGCCGCCGCTGTGAACCTTCTTGTTCCGATTCCGACGGTTTGGATGATTGTGCCTATCGCCATCATTATCGTCGTGCTCCAAATCTTCGGTTCCTACAAGCTCATCTCGCGGATTTTCAAGTGGCTCACACTTGCACTTTTCGCTTATATCGGAGCGGCGATCCTCGCCAAACCTCCCTGGCGAGAGGTACTCAAAGCCACTTTCATCCCGCAATTCAGTTTTGATGGGAAGTATCTCTTGACCCTCGTTGCCATCCTGGGCACAACTATCTCGCCCTATCTTTTCTTCTGGGAATCCAGCCAGGAAGTGGAAGAAGAGATCGAGATGGGCCGCAAAACTCAAGCGGAACGCGAGGGGGCAACTTATGCGGAACTGCGTCGGGCAGCATGGGATACAAACATCGGGATGTTTTTCTGTAATCTCGTTTTCTATTTCGTTATTCTTGCGGCAGCCTCAACGCTCCATGTGGCCGGCAAGACTAATATCCAATCTGCGACCGATGCCGCCCAGGCTTTGCGCCCACTGGCTGGCAACGCCTCATCCGTGCTCTTTGCCCTGGGGCTAATCGGCGCGGGATTCCTTGCCGTGCCTGTGCTAACCGGAGCTAGCGCCTATGCTGTAGCTGAAACCTTCGGTTGGGAATGCAGCCTCAATGACAAGCCGCGAGAAGCGAAACAATTCTATGCAGTGATAGCCGGCTCAACCTTCGTTGGTTTGCTGATTAACTTCCTGGGCATTAATCCTATGGCTGCGCTCTTCTGGACCGCGGTAATCAATGGTTTGATCTCGCCACCTTTGATGGTGATCATCATGCTCGTCTCCAAAAACAAAAAAGTTATGGGTGACAAAGTAAACGGCGTAGGCGCTAACATTGTCGGCTGGGCAGCGACGGCAATCATGTTTGCCGCCGCCATTGGCATGGTTCTAACATGGAATCAGCAGTAGCTAGCCGCAGCCAATAGTTCGGAGTGCCGAAGGTGCGATCAAGATCGAGGCATATTCCCATTTATTTCCAGAGGTGATAACCTCGGCGACTTCAGAGCGAAAGTTTTTCGTGAACAGTCCTGTGAAGGAGACCGCGATGGCCCGCGATAAAGTTACAAATGACCGTCTGTCCAAACTGCTTGGACAGTTGAACTCCCTGACCCAGAAAGGGGAGCTGCATTGGGAGCGACAGCTCGGTTCGGCTCACCGCTATGCCCGGTGGAACAATAACCTGCTCATACTCGGTCCGGCCGAGCCGCTAAGCGAGACCAAAATACCTCGTTATCTTTTCATAACGCCGTTTGATTCACCTGCTTGTGTTGAGATCAACTCGGATGACGAAGAATTGGGTGACACGCTGATGAAACTCGTTGCCACGGTAGAGAAGGCAAGCCAGAACGAGCCACCCACTGATCCTTTTGGCCTGACCGAAGACCTT
>JBGPNE010000339.1:0-4331 GCA_041487335.1 Pyrinomonadaceae bacterium | reverse complement strand
GCTCGTAAAGAGATTTTTCACCCTGGGGTTGAACCGTGCCATTGGCCGATGCGGCCGCCGACAGAGATAACGAGAGTGCGAGAACTGAAAAAGCGGTTTTCAAGAGCATTCGCTTGTTTCGCATAATTTATTTGCTTCTCCTTTCGAACATTCGTGACTTGGCACACTGATAGGTGAAACCTATCGCGTTACATTGACCGTTCCAGCCATGTCGTGCCCGCCCTTGCTTCCGTGGAATGAGCAGTAGTAGCGATACGTGCCAGGTTTCGTGAATTTATAGTTGAACTTCTGTCCGGCCGACAATGCCTGCGATTCAAAAGCACCGTTATCCGCTGTAACTGTGTGCGTTCCTTCCTTAACCTCCCACGAAACTTCTGCACCCGCCTTTATGGTGACGGTCTTGGGACTGAACTGGAAATTCGTGATGGTCACGGTCTTGCTCGTTGGCTGTGAGCCGTGCTTTGAACCGAGTGCCGAATCTCCAAACAGCAAGGTGGAGAATCCCGCCGCGCTTATCAAAAGAATTGCTGCAATGACTGATCGCTTCATCTCTTCTCCTTTTCTTCAAGAATGTATTTGTTAGGCGGACCTGTCGGCAGGCAGGAGCGTTACCTAACAATTATTTTGCCGGACATCTTTTGCTCCCCTGCCGCACCATGAAGCTTGCAGAAGTATTGGAAAGTGCCCGGCTTCGAGAAAGTGTGCTTAAACTCTTCACCAGACGCCATGATCGGAGAGTCGAACGAGCCGTCGTCGGCGGTGACCGTGTGGCGGCCTACGCTGTTATTCCAGATAACCGTGGTGCCCGCTTCGATCTGCAGATCCTTTGGTGCGAAAGTGAAATTGCTGATCGCGATCGTGACGGTTTGATTCCTGGACTGTGTTGCGGGCTGTGACTTCTCCGTGATGCCTGCGGTGTTAGCCGCCTTGCTTGGGGGTGGCAGAACATACCAGACCCAGTAGGTGCCGGCGCCGAGCGCAATCACGAGCCACCACAAAACAAGCTCAGTCCTCATCCATCGCTTGTAGTTGCGGAAACGCAGCCCTGAAGGCAAGAGTTTGGTGCCGGCCACCAGAATAATGTAGATACCAAGAAACTCGGCAATCGCTCCCAGGGCAGCGTGCGCCGTCGCCACCGCATAATAACGATCACCGAGACTCTGCAGCAGACTTGGCGCAACCCCGCTGCGAAAAGCTGGCGCCATGAATAATGCAATCGGGATCAGGTTTAGGAGCACCACCGCGGCTTGACAGATCCCGTGAGCCCGAAACTTCTTACGACGGGCCAGCATCATGCCTATCAACAAGGCAAGACCCATCAGCAACTGTGCTGCAAGATTCGTCCTAGGCATCTTACTCAAAGCACCCCAGCCGGGTTGGCCGGCTGGGGACCCCGCAAAAGCCGTGGCGGTGAATAAAGCCACTGGCGGAACACTCGTGATTCCGAGGCTTCACGCGCCGGGGGAAAGATTCGATCTCACCCTTCGGCGCGCGGAGACCTCACTACACTGCTCCAGAGTATGACTGAGGCCGTTCTACATCTTGCTCTTCATCTTCGGACCGGCGTCAATTCTCTTCTTACTGAGCTTAGGCGCCGGTTTAAAATCTGGCGGCAAAGCCGTGCCCGTCTCAGCCGAATTCACTTCAACAATCTGGCTCTTCAACGGCCCCAGTATGCCCAGCAGGTCAGTCTTCTCAGCCGCAGGAACGTTAAACTTGTCGAGCGCACCCACCAGGTCCTCGACCAGAGCGTTAAACTCGCCCTCAGTCACCTTCATGTTTTTGTGCGTCGTCTTCATGTCGAGGCCGGTGTACTTGCACGGTCCTCCGGTGGTCAGACAGAGCTGTTCGACCAGATGAAGCTTCACCCGATCGATGTCGCTCTTGGCAAATTTCTTGTTGATGCGATCATCGGCGGCCACCCGCGAGACAAACTCGTTGACCACGGCTTTAATAGCTTCGACTCCTCCCAGTCGCTCGTAAAGCGACTTTTTCATCATCTGGCCACCACTCATTGAATCTTGTGCCGCAGCGGTAACCGAAAGTGCTGCGAGTACGCAAGCAGCGAGCGCGATTGCTTTGATTCTGTGCATAACTTTGGTTCTCCTTTGATGGATAAAGAACAGTCCTTTGATCAACTTGACCCTGACTCAAGGCGTCTTGGGAAACTGATTCTAATTACGTTAGGAGCGTCGTGTTTGGATTTCCGCACCGAAGATCGAATATCGCTGATAAGGCGAAGAGAGATTAAATCAAAATTCTTGCCCGAGCAACTTGAGAATCTTCAAGACCCGCTGCGCAGGAGGATCGCACCCGTTGGCGCTCGTACACCGCTTTCCGGCTCAAGCGTGATTGCGAAGACCGCATTGTTAAGTGCGACGGATGGAATCTGATCGTAAAGAGCGCCCTCTCCAGAAGCGGCGGCTGAAAAGACTTTCCCTGGTATAGGCTGACCACCGGCGATGAACCAGAGTTGATAAGCCTTCCCGGCGGGTGCAAGCGGCAGGCCCTTCGCCATTAGAATGGCGCGTCCGTTCTTGTCATACGCCAGCATCGCGTGGGCGGAAGGAGCGCTGCTCGTTCCCGAAAGCTCAGCCATGCGCGCGCCCGGCGTCGTTAATATCGCGATTGCTTCCCGTTCGCGTGCTAACTGTTGCTCGGTTTCATGAATCTGATTCGAAAGTCGGCCGAGTTCCTGCTTTGCTGTGTTGTTTTGTTTCCACAGCACCGCCAGGGAGAGGATTAGTGCGACGAAAACGAGCGCTGCAGCAATTGGCCCCCAGGTTTGCAGGGAGGTCCAGCTGCGCCTTGACACGCGTGGCAATTCGATGACGTTCGATGCTGCGGTGCGATTTGCCTTCAGGCTTTCCGTCTTCTTTTCAAGGTTTGATGCCGTCTCTAAATCTTGCAGAATGCGAGCGCGCAATTGCGCTGATGGTTCGAGAGGCCTGGTCTCGAACGCCAAAAGTGCCGCACTCTCCCGCCAGTGGTCCATCTGCAGGCGGCAGTCAGCGCAGGTTTGGATATGGACTTTGAGGGCACGAGCTTCGCTCTCCTCAAGCGCCGTCAGCGCGTGCGCCATTAACATCTCCTTGTATTCTTCGTGTGTCACCAAATCTGTGTGCTACCTCTAACGCTCTTGCGTCATAAACAGCTAACGGAAACTCTTCATCTTTTCGCCAAGAAGCTCGCGCAGTTTAATCATTCCTGAACGCATACGCGTCTTGACAGTGCCGAGCGGCGTATCCAGTTTCTTCGCGATTTCAGATTGTGTTAGCCCCTCAAAATAGGCAAGCAGCAAAGTACGCCTTTGCTCTTCCGGAAGCCCAGCCAGAGCTCGCGCCACGATCTCTCTCTGCTCCGACTGAAAAGTGTCGTTGACAGCATCAGATATTTCCTCCGATGCGTCCTGCGCCGCGGATACTGCCAAACGTTGACGCGCACCAAGTAGCCGCAAGCGATCGATGCCGCGGCTGCGAGCCAGCGTTATAAGCCACGTAAAAGGCCGGCCGCGCCGCTCATCAAAATCTGCGGCCCGGCGCCAGACTTGCACGAAAACCTCCTGCAAAACATCCTCCGCCTCTTCGCGGTTACTCAATATACGGGCGAGCAAGCCAAACAGGATTAAGCGGTAGCGATCATAAAGCGACCCTAACGCCACTTCATCGCGGCGGGCGATTGCGTGAAGCAGCTGGACATCTGAGGGTTGTGCTTGTTCGGACTGCAAGACGTTGGCCCCAGGGTTTCCGGAATTTACGAGAGCGACATCATGGTAAGAGATGTTAATAGTCCAACAGTTGTTCTCAGAAATGCGCGCCAGCTAAAAGCTTGAGCTCTAAATTGCGGAACATTTCAAAAAGCCGCACCAGTCTTAAAAGTCAATTGCGGCGAGAGTTCCGCCGCAATTGTTCAACATGATCTGAGTGGAAATCGCCAAATGCGAATCATTACGATTAGCGAAACCCTCAGGCAACGGTAATCTCGGGAGTGAGGTACACATCCTGAATTGCATTCAGCAACTGGACGCCTTCGCTCATCGGGCGTTGGAAGGATTTACGGCCTGAGATCAAACCCATGCCGCCGCCGCGCTTGTTGATGACGGCAGTGCGCACTGCCTCAGCTAGATCGCCTGCGCCTTTCGATTCACCGCCGGAGTTGATTAAGCCGCAACGGCCCATGTAGCAGTTGGCTACCTGGTAGCGAACCAAATCGATGGGATTCTCAGTCGTGAGTTTTTCGTAGACGAGCTTGCTGGTCTTCCCATACGAGCCGCCTAGCGCTTTTTCGACGGCTGTGTAACCGCCGTTTCGCTCGGGTAGTTTCTGCTTGAT
>JBGPNE010000338.1:0-4354 GCA_041487335.1 Pyrinomonadaceae bacterium | reverse complement strand
TAAAATTAGAACTAGGCAACGCCTGTGCCTTCCGTCTAGATACTTCGAGACCGCAAACGGTTGCGAAAGCTGGCGAAATCCGCAGGTTTTTGGACGAGAACGTTATCGGAGTGTTGCCGGACGCTGAAAGTCAGCGGGCTTTAACACAATGCCTGCGTGAGTTTCCGCAAGCACCGAGCAATTCGCTGGCGTCAATGAACTGAATTGGGGCGAAAATGCCTCCGCCCGGCGGAACGCTGATTGCTAATTGTTAGATCAATATTGTCGCTCGAGTCCGGTCGACCGGGATTGTTTGTCATGTTTATCCATGAGATGACCGACGATGAATGTCGCAGCGCCTTACAAAAGGCGAGCGTAGGCAGACTGGGATGTGCCCGCGATAACCAGCCCTATGTTGTTCCCATCCACTTCGCGTTTGATGGAGAACATCTCTACGGGTTCACCACCGTGGGGCAGAAAATCGAATGGATGCGCGCGAACCCGCAGGTCTGCCTGGAGATCGACGAGCGAATCAGCCAGAGTCAATGGATGAGCGTTATCGTTTTTGGACGTTATGAGGAGTTACCCGATGAACCTCAATACGAACCTGCGCGAATCGAAGCCCATCATCTGCTGCAGCGACACGTGATGTGGTGGGAGCCTGCTTACATGTCTGATGCGCACCGGGAGGGCTCTCACTCAATTTTGCCAGTCTTCTACCGTATTCAAATTGATCGAATGACTGGGCACCGAGCAACATCAGATATCGTAGAAGTACCACCACAAGACGCTACTCACCTGATGGGAAAAGAAAGCTGGGTCAACAGCATTATTCGTCACATCGGAATGAAGAATTAAAGCTTAGAACGTCTTGCGAGCTACTGCTACTAAAACACCGGCTCAACAATTTTCTGTTCTCGCGTTAGTTTGCTTGAGGTCTCCGCACAATTTCAACAGAACAGTTTGCAATGAAGATGAAAGCCTGGACTTTGGACACACCTGCTCTCATTACTGAGCGTCCGCTCCACCTCAGTGAGATGCCTGTGGCGAGTCCTGCTGAAGACGAACTACTATTGCGCGTCCATGCCTGCGGCATCTGCCGCACGGACTTGCATGTTGTCGAAGGCGAGTTGCCTGTTCGTCGCTCGCCTTTGATCCCCGGCCATCAAATCGTCGGGCGTGTCGCCGCTCTCGGATCGCGGGTCGCGGATTTTGCGATTGGAGATCGAGTGGGTGTGGCCTGGCTCAACCGCACCTGTGGCGTGTGCGAGTTCTGCCTTGCCGGCCGGGAGAACCTTTGCGAGCAGGCCATGTTTACTGGTTGGACTGTAGACGGCGGCTATGCAGAATACGCAGTTGCGCCCGCAGCTTTCACCTACCGCCTACCGGACAACTTTGATGACACTCAGGCAGCGCCACTTCTCTGCGCGGGCATCATCGGTTATCGCTGCCTGCGTCTAACCGGACTCAATGAGAATGAATGGAAGGGTGCGCGGCTGGGCCTGTACGGCTTCGGCGCCGCAGGGCACGTGTCTATTCAACTGGCGCGCGCACGAGGCGCGGAAGTCTACGTCTGCACTCGCGATCGTGAACGACATCAAGCGCTGGCTCGCGAACTCGGCGCAACGTGGGTTGGCGATGCCCAGGATGAACCGCCAGTCAGCCTTCACGCTGCGATTATTTTTGCGCCGGCGGGTGAACTTGTTCCGGTTGCGCTTAAAGCTATTCGCAAGGGAGGCACTGTGGTCCTGGGCGGCATTCACATGAGCCCGATCCCATCCTTTGACTATTCGCTTGTCTACGGTGAGCGAGTGGTCCGAAGCGTTGCTAACAACACGCGAGCTGATGGCCGCGAGTTTCTCCTTGAAGCGGCCAGCATCCCCGTGCGCACGCACACGCACAGCTTTCCGTTCCATCTGGCCAACGAAGCGCTCATCGCGCTGAAGCATGATTCCATTCGTGGGGCGGGGGTACTTGTAACAGATTGAGGTTTACTAAAGCGTCTCAGCTTGGAAGCGCATTGGAGTAGCTTCGATGAAACTATACGTCACCGATCGTCGATAATTCTGCGGGGACAAGTCTGTAGTGCCAATGCTCCAGTTTCAAGCAAATGGGGACGTCAGTAGGACTCAGCCGGTTTACTGGCTCACAGTGTGCAAAATACGGCTTGAGCTTCGGCGCTTCTCTGGCAGGTAATGCACAGAGATGCTGCCGGGTCAGCCGCCAAACGCCGGCTGTCGATCTCCGCGCCACAATTTGTGCAGCACCCATAAGTGCCATCCATCAGACGATCCTGCGCGTCATTGACCTCGCGGAGCCGTGCTTCCAATTGGCCGCGCCGGCGCCATTCAATCTCACGTCCGCTTTCTTCCGAAACTTCGGTTTCCTGCCCTCCGCTCGCCGCGCTCTGGCATAGTGGACCCTCCGACAGGATCTCACGCGCTACTGTTTCCTTTTCGCCCTGCAACCATTCCCAAATCTCACAGTCTGTGGGAACCAGCGGCGCGTCCCCCAGGCCTGCTGCGGTTTGAAGTAATAATCCGTCCATGATTTCACCCGCCTCGCAAATTAATGTTCGTGCCCAAGCACTGGGCTGGTGTTGGTGCAGCGATGCCGAGCAAGACCCATTCCCAATTCGCCGCGAACGGAATTGGCAGCATGCAGCGGAATGAGACTGACTTTGCCGGTAATTAGTGCGGTCTTTCTCGCGCCGGTTGGGAAACTTTTCGCAGCAACGATCTTCGCCCGCGCGTTTCCTTTAATGAAATATGGGGCAAATAGACGAAGCGCCATCGGCACGTGCGTTGCAGATTGTCAGTCAGCTATCTCGAGGGCCCGCGCCAAAAGATGCAGACTGTTGAAAAGGAGACATCATGAAGAGTTTTCTATTGTTCATCGCACTTCTTTGTGCCGTAACTTTGAGCAGCAGCTCGGCACCTGTCACCAACGCCGCCAATGCTCCAAAGAAGGAACAGGCGGTAATGAAATTCGACCGGCCGGTCAACCTCATGGGCGTAACGCTGAAAGGTGAGTACCTATTCGTCCATGACGACGAGGCGATGGCGCGCGGAGAAGCGTGCACGTTCGTCTATAAGGGCCTCACCGAAACACCCAAGAAGCTGATTACTTCTTTTCACTGCACGCCGGCGGCGCGCAGCGAGGTTCATTACTTTACGGTGCGAACCTCGCTGACTTTGTCAGGACAATACGAGCTAAAAGAGTTCCAGTTTGCCGGCAGCACCGAAGCCCATCTGGTGCCGGTGAGTCAACACGCGGCGCACTTGACCATCGCGCCACTGAATTAAGCACCGTTCGCACACCTTGCTGAAGCAAGGTGCTAGCGGGATTGGCGAAGCGGCGATTCGCAAACATTGTGGTACAGAACCGCGAGCTGTGTAGCGGATGCCAACGCTCAACCTGGAAGATGCGTAACCGCGTCCAGGCGCTACCACTCCGGTTCTGAACCGCGTGTCGTGTGAGATCCTTCTTGAGTAATCAAGCGACGAAAATGACAAACGCAATGGTTGACAGCGAGCCACTGGAAGTCTCTCTCACCGGCCAGCAGTTGCTCGACGATCCGCTACTGAACAAGAGCAGCGCCTTTCCCGAAGAAGAACGGCGCGAGCTGGGGCTAATGGGACTGCTCCCGCTGCATACTTCGACAATCGAAGAACAGCTGACGCGCGTTTACGAAAACTATCAGCGTAAAGGTAGCGACATCGAACGTTACATCTTTCTCGCAGCCTTGCAGGACCGGAACGAGACACTCTTCTACCGGCTGTTGCAGGAGCATCTTACTGAGATGATGCCGATCATCTACACGCCGACGGTCGGCGAAGGCTGTCGGCAATATAGCCATGTGTTTCGCCGGCCGCGCGGTCTCTACATCTCTTATCCTCATCGCGAGGAGATTCCTTCTCTGCTCAACAATGCGCCCGCGCAAAACGCGGAAGTGATCGTGGTGACCGATGGTGAACGCATCCTTGGTCTGGGAGATCTGGGCGTGGGCGGAATGCGAATCCCGGTAGGTAAGCTCTCACTCTATACGGTCTGCGCAGGGATTCATCCAGCGAAGGCTTTGCCGATTCTGCTCGACGTTGGGACCGACAACCGAGAGCTGCTCAACGATCCGTTATACCTCGGCTGGCGGCATGAACGCGTGCGCGGCAAAGAGTACGACAACTTTATCGAAGCGTTTGTCGCAGCGATCAAGCAAAAGTTTCCGAACGTGCTGCTGCAGTGGGAGGACTTTTCCAAGCACAATGCCCCCAGGATCCTCGAGCGCTATCGCGATCGGCTTTGCACTTTCAATGACGACATACAAGGAACGGGCGCGGTCACCGTCGCCGGGTTGCTGGCGGCGACCAAGCTAACG
>JBGPNE010000337.1:0-4356 GCA_041487335.1 Pyrinomonadaceae bacterium | reverse complement strand
CGCGAAAGATACTCTGACCAGGCTGGTGCAAGCCGTCCAGCAAGCTTAAAACTTTTGTGAGTGTGTTGCGTAATAACTAGCCTTCCCAGACAATAAGATCCAGCCGTTACCTGAGGGTCCACTGGAGAGCGCATGCGAAAACTCATAGCGGCACTGGTCCTGACCAGCGTCCTCGTCCTTCCGCTTCCGGCCCTAAACGCGCAGCGCAAGACCGCTAAAGCGACCAAAGCTGCTCCGGTTTCAGTCGCTTCGCAAAGGGGCGCGGATGCAATTACAGCGCTCCAGCTAAAGAGTTACTTGTACTTCATTGCTTCAGACGAGATGGAGGGTCGCGACACACCTTCGCGCGGACTCGACACGACCGCAAAGTTTCTGGCGATGAACTTATCGCGCTGGGGATTCAAGCCGGCGGGCGATGAGGGCACATACTTCCAGAAAATTGCCCTGCGCCGGGACATGGTAGATAAAACGCAGACTCGAGTGCAGTTCAGTGGCCAGACACTAGCCCTTGGTGATGATTACATTCCTTTGCCCCGGGCCGGCGACGTTAGTGGCCAGCTCGTATTTGCCGGAAACGGCTGGTTTATCAAATCGAAGAACATTGACGCCTACAAAGGCGTCGATCCTAAAGGTAAGATTGCGGTCATTTTTTCTTCTCCAGATGAACTGCCGCGCGGACTCAGCCGCCGGGATCTCGCCGGCAAGCGCGGCGAAGATTGGATGGCCCCTGCCGAGTACGCGCAAAAGCAGGGTGCGGTCGGCATTGTGACAATTCCCGATTTTCAATATCTCGCCAACTGGGACCGCAACCGGCAGCGTCTGACTGAGCGCGGCACGACTCTAGTCGAGAAGTTTCAAACACAGGTTGGCCCACAGCCGCCCACCATAGTGGCAGCTCCGAAGCTGGCAAATGCTCTCTTTCAGGGAGAGAGGCAAAACGCTACGTCCATTTTCGAAGCAGCTTTTGGCGGTGGTGAAATGCCCGGGCCATTCGCGTTGAGTCCCGAGAAGCAGATGACCATCACGGTCGTCAACAAGACCGATCCGGTATCGACCCAAAATGTTGTGGCCATATTTGAAGGCAGCGATCCTGTTCTAAAGGATGAATACGTTGCTTTGGGAGCACACTACGACCACATCGGAATCGGTATCCCGGTGAACGGAGACGCAATCTATAACGGCGCCGATGATGACGGTTCAGGCACAACCGCAATGCTCTCGATTGCCGAAGCGCTCTCGAAGGCGCCTACTCGACCAAAGCGTTCAGTACTCTTTGTCTGGCATGCGGGCGAAGAAAAGGGCCTTTGGGGCTCGCGCTACTTTACGGATAACCCGACGATTCCCCTCGATCACATCATCACCCAAATCAACATTGACATGATCGGTCGGAGCAAGAAAGAAGGCGATACGAATGCTAGAAATAGAGAACTTTCTGGACCGAACGAGATCTACGTCATTGGTTCCAAGATGATGAGCACGGAGCTGGGAGATCTAAGCGAAGCGGTAAATAAAGGTTATCTCAATCTCAGTTTTAACTATCGCTACGACGATCCAAACGATCCCAACCGTTTCTTCTTCCGCAGTGATCACTTCAACTACGCTCGCAAAGGCATTCCGATCATCTTCTTCTTTGACGGCGAACATGAAGACTATCACCGCCCCGGCGATTCGCCCGACAAAATCGACTATCAGAAAATGGAGAAAGTTGTGCGCACGGTTTACATGACTCTTTGGGAGATTGCCAATCGACCAACTCGCCCGAAAGTCGACAAACAGTTGCCTCCGCAGTTGACTGGAAATTAGTACACAGTCATTAATCGTGTGTAGCCCGCCATGATCCCTCGCGGGATTTCCTCGTATCCGGGCCATGATGTGTCAGAGATGATCTGCCATCCATACGCTTCGGCATTCTGCGCTGCCTGCTTTACGGCATCATCATAGTTGCCGTCAACGACTATGACTTGCGCGCCCTCTCCTTCAAGTGCCCCGATCCGCGCTGGGCTGATGTCCGCAGCGACGTAAATTTTTGATTCCAGACTGTTCTCAGCGGCTACACGGGCGACAGCGCGGCCGTGATTCCCTTCCGTTGCGCAGACCAGAACTGAACCTTTGGCGAGGTGCCTGCTCTTCAAAAGACGCGCTACTGCGTAAGACACTCCAAGAATCTTGAACGAGGTCAGCCCGAAACGCGTCGATTCATCCTTCACAAGAAGGTCCCCAATATTGATTTGGGAGGCGAGCCCCCGCAGGTGACGCAGGGGAGTAGGAAGAAGATTCGGCTGCGAGCCGAAGAAGTCATCAACCAGTGCGTACTCGCCGGTCCCAAACAAGCCAGAATAATTGGGGCTGGAACGAGCCGCTGAGTTGATCAAATACCGATTCATATCAAGCAGGCAACATCATGGGCCACTGGCCGCAGTATAGCTCAACGTTGGGCTAATGACTCAAGCTCTTCACTGGGACCGCGAGCGTCTCGCCCGCACGAGCGCCGTCAGGCACGCTGACCTCGCGACGGACTTAACTGCAGGAAGGCTGTTCGCGCTCCGCGCTCACGGCGGGCGAGACGCCCGCGGTCCCAGTGAGAGTCTGAGTGGTTTAAGCTAAGGTCGCTACTAAAGGGTGGCCCGGACGCCGCGACTACGGCGTTACGACGTGCTTTGCTTCTCCACTTGCGCCCGCAGGTGCTCCTCCTGCTCCCTGAGTTCGGGAGTGAACTCGGCACCGAAGTCCTCCGCCTCAAACACCTGGCGAATCTCTTTACAGAGTAGCGTTTAGCCAGCTTTACCCACCTGAAGGAAGCAGCAGCCGCTTTAGAGAGAACAAAGCGCCTCATGCGCAGCCAAGAACACCGCAGCTTTGTAAAAACTTAATCTGCGCAATCAGCGTAATCTGTAGATAAAATGATCGTTCACCTGATCGACGGCACATACGAACTTTTTCGTCACTTTTACGGGATCCGGCGCTTCAAGAAAACCGATCCTCCGTACGGCGCGGTGGCGGGCGTCCTTCGCACAGTTGCGCAGATGCTCGATGACGGAGCGACACATATCGGAGTCGCGACCGATCACGTGATCGAGTCGTTCCGCAATGGTCTGTGGCCACAGTACAAGACTGGCGACGGCATCGAGCCAGCCCTGCGCTCGCAGTTCCACCCGCTCGAGGAGGCGCTTGCCGCGATGGGCGTGGTTGTCTGGCCGATGATCGAGCTCGAGGCCGACGACGCGCTCGCTTCCGCGGCTCACATTGCGGCCCAGGATGAAAGAGTGCAGAAGGTGTGCATCTGGACGCCGGACAAGGATCTCGCGCAATGCGTTGTCGGAGAGCGCGTGGTACAAGTGGACCGGAGAAGCGGCCAGATTCGTGATTGTGAAGGTGTCCGCGCCAAGTACGGTGTTGCGCCGACGTGCATCCCGGACTACCTTGCCCTCGTGGGTGACGCCGCGGATGGCTATCCAGGAATCGCGGGATACGGACCCAAGACAGCCGCCCGACTCATAAACCGTTATGGCCGGCTCGAAGACTTCCCTTTCGAGATTCTCAACGACAACCTCGAAAGCGCACTGTTCTTCAAGAAGCTCGCGACGCTGCGAATCGACGCGCCGCTCTTCGCCGATGTGGAGCAGTTGCGCTGGCGCGGAGCGACGAAGTCCTTTGCGTCGGTGGCTGAGAAGATCGGTGATGCGCGCTTAGCGACGCGGGTGCTTGATCTGTGACGAACCCGGGTTGAGTACTTGTAAGAGAAGTTTAGCTTTTGTCTGGGTATTCTCGCTGGCAACTCAAATAAGCTCGGAGTTATCTAACCAGCGCTGCGACGCTTCGCAAAAAAGCGCAAAAAAGAGCTTGACAGGACCGCTGGTCCTGTCTCATACAAGAACGCTCGCGCAATACCGCGAATAGCGCAGCGCGACGGAGAAAATCAAATGTTGACGAGTTGGACATACACAGAACACAACGCCAAACGGCAGCCGTGCGTCGGCATGCGTGGCGCCGCGTGTCTCTTAAGTGTGAGCTTGTCACCCATCAATACTTTTGGCGGCGGACTCGGACAAAGAACGACGTCCATAGATAGCCGTCATATCAGGCATTAATTAGCGGGAGCGGACTCCCGCTCCCAAATCTCAAAGAAAAATCGCGAGAATTGTTAGGAGCGGGCAGCTTCCCTGGGAGGCTTAAAGCCCGCTCCTTTTGTTTTTTGACAATCGAAGTACCTTTTTGCGAGAGATGAAGGCAGAGAGAACATTGCCGCGAACAGCGGGGTCCTCACGCGGGCAGCCCGCGTGGGGTGCTAGCACACTTCAAGGCACACTTCTCCTGAGGATGGCGACGCTCGACAACGCTCGCAAAGCAACGGCGTCG
>JBGPNE010000336.1:0-4373 GCA_041487335.1 Pyrinomonadaceae bacterium | reverse complement strand
CCGTTTTATCGGCGAGTTGGAGAAGGAAGGTTTTTTAGCGCGCGTCTTCGGCGGACGCTAGGACCGCGAAATCAGTTCATCCCGACCCACAGGTGACGTAGCTCGATCTCAGGTAGACCATTTTTTCTTGTATGACTCGAACGAAGGACAGCCAATTTTTGAATTTCATCATCGTGTTCGAGCCGAAGCAAATCGTTTACAGTCCAGCCTGTTTCGCCATCACCAACTAATCCGTTGATCCATTCCGCGACCCGAATGTTCCAAAACGCACTCGTATTCTTCTGGACATATGCGATCATACCACCGACATTGTGACCAGCTCCATGATGACCTGCCTTAAAACGCTGAATGCCGCCAATTGAGGCATACTGGCTAAACACATATTCGCGTTCGTCTCGCTCTTTCTCCGTCGGCGTTGGTAACCTTTTGCATTCGATCGGCAACAAAGAATCGTATTGAGTATGTCGGCGTCCATCGATCCAAATAATCGTCCCGCATGGCTTCGGCGCGATGTCGATCTTTCGGTCTTTACGGCGCTCATCCACCGCCTCAGAGCGAAACTGAAGAATATCCCAGCCTGGGGACAGACGAGACGCACTGCTAAGATGATCACAGAGATGTTCCGTCAGCACGGTCTCCGCGGTGTTCTGGGGCCTCTGGGGATCATCCCTCCAGCGAGGCAATTCGCCAGCGATGAAGTCGAGCAAGGCAAACCGCGAAGCCGCTGGGAGGTGCACATCGCCCCTGAGTGTTCCGGATGGAGCGGGGGCGCCTGGAGAGTCAGCCAGCATGTATGTAGCTTCAGAATCCCTGCGCTCGGAGATCGGCCAGTGTTTCGTCGGCGTCGCGCAATGCTATCGATCGCAGCCAGTAGCGCAGTCGGTCCGGCTTCAGCAGAAAGATAAAGGTGTCGTCATAAATGCGGGCGATGCGCGTGACGTGCAGCGTTGTGCCCTGCTGCTCATAGAGTAGCGCATCTAACTTATCCTTTAATGCATCAGCTCCACTCCAATCCACCTTGCCTTTACCAAAGGCAAACGGCTGGCAGATGATGCCGGGCCAACTCTGAGGTTCGAGGGCGTACAGCGGGTTCTTTTTGTAGATCGTGTTAATCTGTCGGGTGAAAACGGCAGTAAAATCCGCAAGCGCCGCGTGCCCGCTTTGTTTCATCGTGGCCGAGTCTTCGCCCAGTCGGATGAAGTTGCGGTAATAGTCCACAATGTCATCCACGAGAATTTGCTCATTAGGACTAATGTCGAGCGTGTAAGTTTCTGGGTAGGGAAGCGCCTTGATATCTCGTAAGCCGACCCAACTTGCTTTCTGTGTAAAAGTTGTCATCCCACTCGCAGTTACGAACGCTTGGAGTGGTTTTAGCGCTGCTTTTAACCACATGTCTATTTTCTCTATTTCGTGAGCCTCCGTCTTTGGAGCAGAAAATCCTATTATCTTGTGCTTGTAGGTATAGTAGCCAGAGAGAAAACATCGCGCCGATAGATCCTCGTGTTCATGAATCAGAATCATTGGGCTTTGAAATCGGTTTCGCGTGTAAACAGACTTGAAACGAGTTGCTGCAACCGTTTTTAGTCCCGAGAGATCCGCTGTTTCTTTCAGGTGCCATGGCTCTAGAAGAAGCTTGCCTGTAATGTGCGGTGCTTCGGCCAGCGATCCTTTCTTACCTGTAATGAAGCCTTCTCCTACATCCCATCCCCGCTTTGCAGCATATTCCCCAAGTGTACGGAATCTCTTCAGGCGATCCGCGAACCCAAGAACCCGTCCACCGCCGAGTAAGTCAGTACGCCAGACACGATCGTTACTCAGCACAAGTTGGCGCGGGAGCCAGTGTAGATCATAGTAATCGATATCGAACCCGTGCTCCGCCCCGACGCGTCCGCTACGCCGGAACGTGGCATGTAGAATCTTCCGGTTCTCTGGCGGCTTGGCGGCTTCGGCCACCACGACGACGACTTTAGTGTCAGCACCGCCTTTTTGAAAAAGTCCACGCACGGAGATGAAATCGAGCACTTCCCTAACATCCCAATTGGAAATAAAATTGCGACGAAATCCGAGGGATTGCTGGTTGTAAAGGAAGTTGTATTGCTGCAGCATACTAAGCACGCCACCCTTAGTAACCATTCCCATCGCTTCGTGCAGGAAAAGATAAGCGAGTTGCTTATCAGGCAGAGAACCATGAGTGGCCACATAGTCATGGTAACTGCGCTGTGCCCCTGGCGTGTTGAGCCTGGACGCAAAGGGTGGATTTCCTACAACTACTCCAACAGATCCGTTCACTAAGCGTTGCTCTTTCGCATCGAAAAAACATGAGCGATGTAGTGTCTTCCCCGCCAGTTGAGGAAAAAGTTTGATGCCGGCGCGAATTTCCTCTGGTTCTAATGCATCACACAGCGCGAGACACAAACTAAAGGCTGCGAGCTCTACCGAACCTTGTTCCAAGTCGATGCCATGGAGTTTATTGAGCAAACCATAAAGAACAGCCTTACCGGGCCGTTTCCACTGATTGCGGCTGCGCCAATGAAGAACCAGACGCTTGTAGGCTTCGACGAGAAAGACACCAGAGCCACAGGAGGGATCAAGGATGACCTCGTTCTGCCTCTGTAAGCGGTCGAGCCGTTCCCAACTCAGCGCCTCTTCTAAAATCAGTCGAACGAGAAATGGCGGTGTATAGATGGAGCCAGCGCTGTCTTTCACAAAGATCTGGTATATGTGGCTGATCAGTTCGACTGGTAGATCTTTGAACGAATAAAGTTGCCAGAGTGTCAATTGACCTCCAGATTCCTGGCGCGCCTCGACAAATCTGGCGAACTTAGGGAGCTGATTGCTTGTCTTAAGGGAGTCGCGATCCGCGTCTTCTAAAATAAAAACATGGCCATTGAAGCGATCTTCCAGAGCGGCGAGTAGCGTGACAAGTGCCTTTCCATTAGCTAATACATCGAAAAATTTCGTAGCTCCCGAGAGGAATTTTCGGAAGTAATTTTGGGGAAAAGCGCCGCGTTCTTCAAGATAGGCGATGAGCAGCGACAGGATCAGCAGTTTTCGTCGAAGATGCTTTTTAAGGATGCCTACATCATCCAGCTCGGCGTTTAGCTGCGTGACCGCATCGATCAGGCTTTTATGTGCTGCCTTCGTCGCAGATAACATTTCTCGACAAACTGCTGGGTCATCCCAAAGGGTTCCATTGCGCAAACGCGAGGCGTCCCACCAAGCATCACTGCTAGCAATAGAGGAGGCCATCTGCAGAGTCTTAATTGGCCTGCAGACCAACTCGCCGGTCGCGGAAACAAAGTCAGGATTGTGGGCGCCACGGAAAAGTTGCACGAGGCCGGGGGTCTTGCGGTAAATTAAAGGTACACCTCCCCAACTCCAAAGTCGTTTATGCAATTCAGCGAATTCTTTATCGTTGCTCTGCTCGTCCGAAACAAAAACGAAAGCTTGCGCTACAGGTGGACGACCATTGCGGCCGGCTTCGAAAAACACCGAGTGAGCATTATATGCCGCGGCCTTTTCTATTATGGCAACCTCTTCAGGAGGGCGTCCATTGCGCTGATACCCAGCGACGATCACCAGACCATCCACAACCTTGCCCGCCGATGGCGTCTCAAGATCGATTAGCCACTGTTGGGGATGATTCATGAGTCGTTACTGGGGATTGTGGAGGCTCTTGTTCGTCCCAGCCCAAACGCTGTAGCTGGTCGAGAGCCTTGCATAAAATTGTCGAGACGCTGACGCGAAGATAAGATCACCAATTGAAAGTGATTCGGCATCAGCAAGAGGGCGACATACGCCGGGGTGCTAATAGACTTGTTCTAGCTCTCTGTTAAGTCGGGAATCAATTCCACCATGACAGTTTGTTGTTTGTGTGGACCGGCAACCTCCCTCGCAGCACGCTTGCTCTCGGAAATCCGCAGGACCCTGCCTTTGTGCGAATCAACCACTATGAATAGGCCCTTGCTTAACGGGTTATAGCTGGCGGCACGGAGATCCTCCATCAGGTGTCGCGCACGCTGTAGCGAAAGACCGCCCTTCCTCAGACGGATTAGATTCTCAAGTTCTGTTAGGTTTTTTTCATTTAGAATGATGGCCGATCCACACCGGCCAGTGCGCACGTGGGCTTCAATAAGCTCACGCTCGATCCAACCAGCCAGAGTCGAATAAGGTACGTTATGCCGTTTTGCGAGATCCTTAAGTGTTAACCCCATGGTGGGATTCTTACTACGTCAGAATCTCAGGTGTCAAGAGTGTTAAGAGAGGCGGCGTGGTGTTAGGTAAGTTGCGGCTTGTTCATACGAGGTCGATCACCAATCTTCCTTCTCAAACTTCATCCCGCGCGCTTCGGCAGCGTACTTGATGTCTTCCAT
>JBGPNE010000335.1:0-4374 GCA_041487335.1 Pyrinomonadaceae bacterium | reverse complement strand
TCATGTAGGAAACTACGCTCGTAACGCGCACCCCCGGCAGCTTCTCCCACCGTTGTGCCGCGAATTACCTTCTTAATCAGGTAACCCTCTTCATCGATGTAGATTTGGGCCTCGTGAGGCGCGCCAAACAGGTTGTGATTGTTTCCCATGACCTCCTGGTAGGCGCCTACAAGCATGAATGCCAGATAGTAAGTTTCACCCGGGATCAGAGGGTGAAGTTCAAGAACCTGCTTTACATCGTGCAAATCGACAAACTTATCGACTATACCGTCGGAATCGCAGGTGATATCACAGAGCGTCGTGTATTCAGTAGGCGGTTTATTAAGCCAGTGAATTGGAACAATCGGAAAGAGCTGATCGAGGGCCCAGTGGTCTGGTACCGAACGGAAAACTGAAAAGTTTGTCAGATACTTCGCGCACAGGAGCTTGCGCAGATCAGCAAACTCTTCTGAGACATATTTCGCTTGCTGCGCATACTTGTCCGCATGTTCACATACATCCCAGAACAACACCTCACCCTTTGCGCGATCTTCCAGGGAGATCAAGCCGAGATTGAAAAGCGTGAATAACTCTTCTCTGTGCTCGAGCGCGTCGTGGTAGTACTCTCGATAGTTCTTTACCGTGATCGACTCTCGGAGATCTCCAAGTTCGACGACTACTTGCGGGTCGTCGTCATCGATCGCGATCGGCGTGATATCCTCTACCACAGTTTCGATCTCGTCTTGAACGTTCGTGACGAGGATTGCGTGATAAGCAGTCAGGAAGCGTCCGGACTCTTGAATTATTGTCGGATGCGGAACGTTTTCGTCGTCACAAACCTGCTTGATTGCGTAGATGACATCGTTGGCGAATTCTTGAGCAGAGTAGTTAGCAGACGAATCAAAGGCAGTCTTAGAACCGTCGTAGTCGACGGCCATGCCGCCACCCACGTCGAGAAGATCGACCGGGACCTTCATCTGATAGACTTTTGCATAAACGCGGGCCGCCTCTTTCATCGCATTCTTGATGCGTTTGATGTCGGTTAGCTGAGAGCCAATGTGGAAGTGAAGGAGCTTGAGCATTTCGATCCGCTTGGCTTGTTCCAGACGACGAATAACTTCCAGCATCTCCGTCGTCGTCAGTCCAAATTTTGCGGCTTCGCCACCGGATTTTTCCCAGCGGCCCGAGCCCTTGGAGTAAAGCTTGACCCGCATTCCCAATATCGGCATTCCGCCTTCGTGACGTTCAGCAACATTCAGCACATGATCGAGTTCGTTGAGTTTCTCGATCACAATCACCACGCGCTTGCCGCAACGAGCTCCAGCAAATGCGAGCTCGATGAATTCTTCGTCTTTGAACCCGTTAAGCACCAGCAAACTGTCCGGCGTCTGCTCGAGGGCCAACGCCGCGTAAAGTTCTGACTTGGAACCAGCCTCAAGCCCAAAGTCGTAGCGCGAGCCTTCCCTCAGATATTCCTCAATCACCGATCTTTGTTGGTTCACTTTCATCGGGTAGACACACAGGTGCGCGCCCTGGTATTCAAATTCACGTATCGATCTGCTGAAGGCGCGTTGAAGTTTTCTGACTTGAGCAGCAACCAATTGCGGGAATCTCAAGAGCACGGGCGCACCGATGCCTCGGCTTGCGAGGTCATCAATTATCTCTTTTAGATCGGCGGAGCGGGGATCACCCTCGGCGGGCCGAACGATAAGATTCCCCTTGCGATTTACGTCAAAGTAACCAGCGCCCCAATTCTCGATGCCATAGGTTTCGAGCGTCTGCTCAATTGCCGTCGTCAATTACCGGTCTCCTGGTTACCTGCCAAACTTGCTTTTTGATCCCCAAGCCAAAGCGTAGTTGTGTATCATCCGAATCGAGTAGCGGAGATTTCTGGGACGGAACGCTTTAGCCGCGCAATGTAACAGAAAACGTGAGGTCGGTCTATAACTTTTTTCTTTCATTTGGCTCATTTTGGGCGCTTAAATGACTATCCGGAAAGGATTTACTAGTCAATTCACGTTGCCGGCCGATGACGAGTTGCACCAAAAACCTTGACATAATAGGCTCACGCACTATAATGCAAACTTTTTTGCGCGCCGTCGCTTTATGACGTTCGCTTCTTTCCGTAAGAGAGTTAAGCTTTAGCGATACTTCGCACCATTCAACTATCCCGGGGCGAAGTGTACCCCTAACACTTCATTTACCTTTCAGGAGAAATCATGAACGCAAAGACTGTTTTGAAATATGCCTCTGATCAGGAGGCAAAATTCGTTTCTGTTCGGTTTACCGATCTACCGGGCTCCTGGCAACACCTGACATTTCCCATCGGCGAACTTGGCGAAGATACCTTTGAGGACGGATTTGGCTTTGACGGCTCCTCTATTCGCGGATGGGCGGCAATACACGAATCCGACATGCTTTTGGTTCCCGATGCATCGCGATTTTGGATGGAGCCATTTGCAGAGCAGCCCACGCTCTGCCTATTCGGAAATGCCGTCGACCCTATTACGAAAGAGGGTTATGCATTTGACCCGCGATCGGTCGCAGTTCGCGCCGAGAGTTATCTGAAATTCACCGGATTAGCAGACACGGCATATTTCGGTCCAGAGGCTGAGTTCTTTGTTTTTGACTCGGTCAAGTTTCATAACGATCAGCAGTCGGCCGGATACGCCATCGACTCCGACGAAGGCCACTGGAACACCGGGCGCGATGCGAACGAGTTTCAGGGTTCTAACCTTGGCTACCGCATTCGTGCGAAGGAAGGCTACGTACCGGTTCCTCCCGCCGACTCACTGAGCGACCTGAGATCGGAAATCTCGCTGACGCTTGCAAAGTGCGGCATTACCGTTGAGTGTCACCACCACGAAGTTGCGACAGCCGGACAGTGCGAGATTGATTTTCGCTTTTCGACGCTTCTCGGTACGGCCGACAACCTGCAGATATTCAAATATGTGGTCCGCAATACTGCATACCAGTATGGCAAGGCAGCCACCTTTATGCCCAAACCGCTCTTTGGCGACAATGGATCGGGAATGCATTGTCACCAGTCGTTGTGGAAAGGCGAGAAGCCGCTGTTTGCGGGCGACGGTTATGCCGGACTCTCCGAAATGGCACGCTATTACATCGGCGGGCTTTTGAAACACGCCGCCGCTGTGGTGGCCTTCGCGGCGCCGACGACCAACAGCTACAAGCGTTTGGTTCCCGGGTTCGAAGCTCCGGTGAATCTTGCATATTCGGCTCGAAATCGCTCCGCAGCGATCCGTATTCCGATGTTCTCGACCAATCCGAAACTGAAGCGTCTGGAGTTTCGTCCGCCCGATCCGTCGTGCAATGCCTACTTGGCGTTCTCTGCCATGTTGCTTGCTGGTTTGGACGGCGTTCAGAACCGAATTGATCCGGGTGAGCCGCTCGAAAAAGACATCTACGATCTCTCACCAGAGGAACTGAAAGATGTTCCTACTTTGCCTGGTTCGCTTGATGAGTCGTTGAAAGCTCTCGAAGCGGATCATGATTTTCTACTGAAGGGCGATGTGTTTAGTCCGCAGTTAATAGAGCGCTGGATCAACTACAAGCGCGATAGGGAGATTACTCCGCTGCGCATGCGTCCCCACCCGCTCGAGTTTTCACTTTACTTCGACATCTGAGAAGTCAGAAGTCAGGTCCGGCGTCCGGACTCCAGACTTTAGACTCCAGACTGTCCTCTATGTTCGTTGAACCGATCACGCTGCAAGGCAATCACGTGCGCCTCGAGCCTCTGTCTCTAGCTCATCTCGACGGACTCTGTGACGTTGGCTTGGAGCCGAAACTCTGGCGCTGGACCACCTCATCAGTTCGTACGGCTGAGGATATGCGAGCCTACGTCGAGACTGCACTGCGCTGGCAGGCGGCAGGAACGGCGCTTCCGTTTACCACGTTTTCTGCCGAGACTAACCGGGTGATTGGCAGCACGCGTTTCGCGAACATCGATCGCACGAATCGGCGCGTGGAAATCGGCTGGACCTGGGTTGGCATTCGCTGGCAGCGCACGTCCGTCAACACCGAAGCGAAGTATTTGATGATAAATCCCGTGACGGGAACCGGAAAGACCTGACCGGCTCAGATGGAGCCGCAAGAATCAAGCGCACCAGGCTTATTCTCTAAACGCTCGATAAAGACCACCACCCCAGCCGGGCTGCCCGGCTGGGGACCCCGGAAGAATGTCCGGCCCATTGGCTTCCATCCTCACCCACCGCGTAATATATTCGGGTGCAAACTCTCGACGAGAAAGTTGACTCCCTAATTCGCGATTTGCCTGACGAGAAAGGCGCCCGACTCTTATTTGAGCGCCTGTCGCAAGAGCATCCTCGCGCCTTTCAGAGCATGGTGCGTGAGCCTGGGTTACTCTCAGATGCGCTG